>NZ_CALGOG010000016.1:0-18024 GCF_937958135.1 uncultured Thermosynechococcus sp.
GCTGCAGGGGTGCACCAAAGCAAGTTGTGGGTTACAGATTGAGGTGCTAGGCGGAGCGATCGCTCCTCTTCTGTGGTTGGTGTTGATTGTCAGTGTGTTCCTGCGTCGGCTCGTGTGTGTTCCTTAGGTTCCCTGTTAAAACCTGTTAAAAAGAGGTGTAGCCTATATATTTGAAGTTAGTGTGCTTCCTGAAGAGCTTGCAGCGGGGCGGTAGCAAAATAGCGACGGCGGAAATTCTCCTCGGCGATCGCTGCTGTGAAAGCTTCGAGGGCAATCGCTGTATCGGCAGAGGAGTTCACCTGTGGTGGCCACTTACACCAGACTTCCTCTGCGGTATAGAGAACCTTAACCCCTAGTGTCTCCAGCACCCTAAGGGCATAGTTCAAAGTGGCTGCTTCAATGCCAAGGTCTTTTTGGAGCTTCGCTCGCTGCAAACGCTTTCCCTGTTGACTGGCTTGGTGGCACTGCCTTAAGAATTCCTGCCACACCTTTAGGGCATCCTGTTCTGGGGGAAGAGAGTAGGCCAAAATTAATGGTTGTTGTTCCCTTCTGGCGCGCTGAATCCATTGGCGCCAGCTTTGCCGCGACTTGGGGCAGGTTTCGACGCGCAGGCCCTTGACGCTTGCCGCAGGGGGGCGATCGCGATAGTCCACAAGGAACTGAAAAGAGGCAGGTTGGATTACATTGGTGGCACTGGGTCGCAGGTCTTTAATGACTGCGGAGAGAGAATCCTGCCACTGCTCTAGCTCAATTACCAAATCACAGCATCCCTTTGGGCAATCCCCCACCTCATGATCCCACCACTTGGCAGGAAAGGTGTGCTGTCCCTGGGGATCGCGGAGCCACATAGAGACGTAGGTTCTTGAGGTCTGGCTACCCGTGAGGGAGTTATTGGTGAGTTGAGTCGGTTCCACATTGCGCACCAGCAATTGCGGGGGCGGGTGGTGGGTGGAGTCAAAGGGGGCAAGCACTTCCAGTTCCCGGAGTAACTCCCCATTGAGTTGATCCAAGGTCACTTCTAAGTCAATTCTCAACGGTTTTGGCGTGGCGCTGGCCGTGCCCTCCTGTTGGGCCAAAAATTGGTTAAGGGCCGCTGCCAACAGGGGAATGTGCTCTATTTTCAACTTAAGACCCGCCGCATAGGGGTGTCCGCCAAAGGCTTCAAATAAATGCCGCTGGCTATGCAGTGCCTCATAGAGATCCAAAAATCCATCAGAGCGCGCCGAACCCGCCGCCATGCCCGTTTCTGGATTGGTTTGAAGCAGAATAGCGGGTCGGCCATAGGTTTTGACAAGCTCACTGGCGACTAACCCCAAGAGACTTAGCGGCCACCCGTCATCCGTGAGCAGAATCACCCGCGATGTGGAGAGATCTAACTGCGCCACTTTGGCATGGGCAATTTTGGCAATTTCCTTTTGGCGTCGCCGCCGCTCTTTATTCACTTGTTCAATCCGCTGTGCCAAGCGTTGGGCTTCCCACTTGTCCTTGGTAGTCAAGAGGGTAACGAGAGGTCGCACATCCCCCTCGATACGACTGACGGCGTTGAGGCGGGGGGCAAGGCTAAAACTAATCTCCCGCTGCCGCACCGTATTTCTGACAGCAGGTTGCAAAAGTGCCGCAATGCCGGGGCGCAGGGTCTGACTCTTTTCCAGTTGCTCTAAGCCGCGCTGAGCCAAATAGCGGCACTCTCCCCTCAGTTCAACTAAATCGGCAATCAGGCCAATGGCCACCAGATCTAGGAGAGTCTCTAGGGCATACCCTTGGGTTTTCTCTGGCCATCTGGCATAGGCAGCTTCCAAAAACTTGTAGGCGACGCCAACCCCAGATAAATGACGTAGGGGATGCTCCCAAGGCAACTGCCGAGGATTGAGGAGCGCCGCTGCCCCCAAGGGCGTCGGTTCAAGGGTGTGGTGATCGGTCACAATGACCTCTATGCCGAGGGTACGGGCAAAGGCAATTTCAGCCCTGTTCGTACAGCCTGTATCACAGGTAATGATCAGGGAGACCCCTTTTTGGTGAAGGGTTTCCAAGCCATGGAAGGAAAGACCGTGGGAGTCTTGCTGGCGATTGGGAATATAAAAGTCCACGAGTTGCGCCCCCAAAAGGGGTTTTAACCCTTCCCAGAGGACGGCGGTAGCCGTGACCCCATCGGTATCAAAGTCTCCCCAGATGGCAACCTTTTCCTGTTGATCGAAGGCCTGTTGCAAGCGCTCTAGGGCAAGTGCCATTTCTGGAAACTCTAGGGGGGAGGCTGACCGGTAGCAGCGCCAATCTAAAAAAACTCGCACTTGTTGATCAAGATCACGATAGCCCCGCTGCCAAAGTAGCTGAGCGGTGATGGCCCCCGCAGGGGGGTGGCGTCTCTTCACTGCCTCGATGAAGTCCAAAGGGGCAGGGTCAGAAGGATAGAGCTGCCAAGGACGCTGCATTTACTCAATTCCGAGATAAAGGCAACCAAGACATTCTTTGATCATAGCGATCGCCCGCGACGGCTGCGGACGTCGGTAACAATTCCTGCTGCTTTCTTCCTCTGCAAATCGGGGAAAGATACAATCAGGACAGCCATTGGGGTATGCAGAACGTGAATCACACATTTCTCGTGGATGGGGGACGGTGGCTACTGAGGGGGACATGGTTAGAGGCCAATCAGGAGCCAATTCCGGTGACAGGAAAAATCCTTGTCTCCTACACTCAAGAGGACTGGTTTTCAATGGCCGCCAAGATTACGTTTCCCGACCAGGGGAAGCCAGAATTAATTTTGCAGTCGCGGGGGAAGTTGGAACTAGGGGAGCAAATGTTTACCTATGTGCTCCACCACAGTCTCCTTGGCCGGCTGGAGGGGGAAGGGTGGATTACCCCCCATGCCATTGTGCAACAATTCATCCTGCTGGGGGATGCCAGCCGCTGTACCGGCTTTGAGCACTACTGGCAACTAAGTGCTAATCACTACGCCCTCCTCAGCGGTATTTACAACAGCCATAGACTCAAACAGTTACTGGAGGCAACCCTTGAACGGGTCTAGGGAGCGGCAGAGGTGCGCTGGCAATGGCAGCTCTATGAGGAACCCCTTCGGGAACCCCTAGCAACGGCAAAGGGGCGCTGGCGATCGCGCCGTGGGATTCTCCTGCGTCTAGAAAATGACCAGGGCCAAGTGGGCTACGGGGAAATTGCCCCCCTCCCCGGCTGGGGCAGCGAAACCCTCCGTGCCGATATTGCCCTGTGTCAGCAGTTGCCTCGCCACCTGACCGCCGAGATCATTGCCACGCTGCCTGAAACATTACCCGCTGCCCAGTTTGGTTTTGCCACCGCATGGCAGAGTGTGGGGCAGCTCCCCTATCGGGTACGCCCTTGGCCGCTCTGTGCTCTTCTAGGCAGTGGTAGTGCCGCCCTGACTCAGTGGCAGGTGCCTTGGCAGCGGGGCGCAACCACCTTTAAGTGGAAAGTGGGTGTCATGTCCCCAGAAGCTGAGCAGGGGATTCTCAGGGAGTTACTGGCAGTCCTGCCCCAGGGCACACAATTGCGTCTGGATGCCAATGGTGCTTGGGATTTGGCAACTGCTGAGGGCTGGTTCGGCTGGCTGGAGCGTTATGGGGCGGGTAAAATTGAGTATGTGGAGCAACCACTACCCCCGAACCAGCAGCTCGCCCTCCTCACCCTAGCCCGAAGGGTAACTACAGCGATTGCCCTTGATGAGAGCGTGGTCAGTGCACCTGAGTTGAAACGTTGGCTAGAGTGGGGGTGGCCGGGACTCTTTGTGATTAAGCCAGCGCTGTTTGGCTCCCCAGAACGCTTGAATGTCCTGTTGCGTGAAGGTTTAGAACCGCAGCGGCTGGTCTTTTCCTCGGCGCTAGAAGGGGCGATCGCCCGCACGGCAATTTTTCAGCTTTTGGAAACTTGGCAGCCCTGTCGCGCCCTTGGTTTTGGGGTCGAACGCTGGCGATCGGCTCCCCTGCTGACCACCTTGGCCGACTATAGGGCAGAATGGCATCGCCTTAGCAATTATGGTAAAAGTTACTCTAAATAAAATATCTTTGGTATCCCAGAGCAATGACAGGTTTGACCTTGGCCGCCAGTGACTACAGTTTGCTGACGGATCTCTACCAATTGACAATGGCGGCCACCTATGCGGGCGAAGATTTGGCGTGGACGCCTGCCAGTTTTGAACTGAGTGTGCGGCGACTGCCCCGAGGGTGTACCTATTTGGTGGCCATGGGCTTGGCTCAGGTACTGGAATACCTACAGCAGGTGCACTTTACGCCTGAGCAAATTGATTACCTGAAAAGTCTAGCGGTGTTTGAGCGCTCACCCGCTGCCTTTTGGACTCTGTTGAGCCAGAGTCGGTTTCAAGGGGATGTGTGGGCCGTGCCGGAGGGGACGGTTGTCTTTGCCCAAGAACCGCTGCTGCGGATTGAGGCTCCCCTCTGGCAAGCCCAGTGGCTAGAAACCTGTCTGCTGAATATTGTGAACTACCAAACGCTTGTGG
Organism: uncultured Thermosynechococcus sp.; assembly: GCF_937958135.1. Classification (NCBI taxonomy): domain Bacteria; kingdom Bacillati; phylum Cyanobacteriota; class Cyanophyceae; order Acaryochloridales; family Thermosynechococcaceae; genus Thermosynechococcus; species uncultured Thermosynechococcus sp. The sequence continues at coordinate 4,484 of NZ_CALGOG010000016.1, forward strand.
CCACCCGCGCTTCACGGCTGCGACAGTTGGTGGGCGAACAGATTGGGCTACTGGAATTTGGCACACGGCGCGCCTTTAGCCCTCAAGCTTCCCTCTGGGCAGCCCGCTCAGCTCTCGCCGTTGGATTTACAGCCACCTCCAATGTCTTGGCAGCGCAGCAACTGGGGGTTGCCCCTACAGGCACGATGGCCCATTCCCTCGTGATGGCGATCGCCACCCTAAGGGGCAGCGAACAGGATGCCTTTACGGTCTTCTTGCACTACTATCCAGAGGGGGCACTCTTGGTGGATACCTATGATACCCTCGCTGCCGTTGCCACCCTTGCCGATCGCCAAGCGGCGGGGGAAATTGTGGTCAAAGCCGTGCGCATTGATTCGGGGGATCTCCTGACTCTTTCTCAGAAAATCCGCCAACTTCTGCCTCAAGCCAAAATCATTGCCAGTGGCGACCTCGATGAAGGGGAAATCCGCCGTTTAATGGCAGGCGGTGCCTGTATTGATGTCTATGGCATTGGCACCAAGCTGGTTACAGGCGACCCTGTCAATGGGGTCTATAAGCTGGTGGAGATCAATGGGCAGGCAGTCATGAAGGTCTCCAGGGGCAAAATGACCTTACCCGGACGCAAGCAAATTTATCGCCGCCCCAGTGGTGATTGCCTTGCCCTTGCCACCGAGGAAAATGTTTGGGGCAGACCCCTCTTGGAACTGGTGATGAAGGAAGGGCGCCCCCTCCATCCACCGGAGTCCTTGGAGACAATTCGCGATCGCCACCGTGCCAGCCTAGCGGAATTGCCCGAAACCCTCTTGGAGGTGACCCAGCCGGTGATCTATTCCCCTGCCCTAGAAGCTTTGATTCAACAGTTACGCCAGCGGCCATGACCATTGCCCTTTTTGGAACCAGTGCCGACCCCCCCACCGCTGCCCATGGGGATATTTTGTGCTGGTTGAGCGATCGCTATGACCGCGTGCTAGTGTGGGCTGCCGATAACCCCTTCAAAGGGCAGCAAACCCCCTTGCCCTATCGCCAAGCCATGCTCAATCTCCTGGTGCGCAGCCTCAACCGCCCCAATATCGAACATCGTCCGGAACTCAGTTATCCCTACACCCTCCATTCCGTCGAGCGGGCAAAGCAGCAGTGGCCCGGTGAGCCGCTCACGCTGGTGGTGGGCAGTGATGTCCTCGCTAAGCTGCCCCAGTGGTATCAGGCCGAAAAACTTCTTGCTCAGGTCAATCTCCTAGTCTTACAGCGCCCCGGTGTGGTTATTGACCCCCCAGATTGGCAGGCCGTGGAACAGCTGTGTTCCCATGTAGAACTGGCCGACTATCGCGGGCCAGCGGTTTCCTCCACCGCTTATCGGCAGCAGCGGGATGAACAGCAACTCCTGCCGGCGATCGCCCAGTATATTCAGCAGCAAGGACTCTACTCCCAGCCATGAGCGCCTCCTCTTTGCCCCTGGCAGAATTTGTCGTCGGCGTGGACAACGTCATTTTCTCCGTGGATACGGATCAAAATCGCCTCCTTGTGCTCTTGGTACAGCGACAACAGTTTCCCTTTGCAGGCTATTGGAGTCTCCCCGGTACCCTTGTGCGGCAGGGGGAATCCCTCGAAGCGGCGGCCTATCGCACCCTCGCGGAAAAAATTCGCGTCAATAACCTCTACCTAGAGCAACTGTACACCTTTGACGAACCGCCCCGAGAGCTGCGCGAGATCCCTAGGCGCTACCTCTCGGTGAGCTACTTTGCTTTGGTGCGTTTTGCCGATGCCGAACTGATTGCAGCGGCGGAGTCTCCGGTGCAGTGGTTTGCCCTCAATGCCTGCCCCGACCTGGCCTTTGATCACAGCAAAATTTTGGCCTATGGACATCGCCGCCTCTGCAATAAGCTGGAGTATAGTCCCGTGGCCTTTGATGTGCTGCCAGAGTATTTCACCCTCAATGATCTGTACCAGTTCTATAGTGCGGTTTTGGGAGCCAACTTTGCCGACTACTCCAATTTTCGCTCCCGCCTCCTGAAACTCGGCATTTTGCAGGATACGCAGCAAAAAGTGATCCGCGGGGCGGGTCGACCGGCAACGCTCTACCGATTTAATCGTGAGGCCTTTGCGCCCCTCAAGGATAAACCCCTGGTCTTTGTTTAATTTTTGAGGAATCTCCATGGCTGTGCATTTGTGGATTGCGCAACTTAACCCCACTGTCGGCAGTCTCAAGGCCAATGCCCAAGCCCTTCTCGCCGCAGTCCACCAGATCCGCAGCCAGCACCCTCTGGATCTACTCATTACCTCTGAGCTAGCGTTGTGTGGCTATCCCCCTAAAGATCTGCTGCTCAACCGCTATTTTGTGGAAGCTATGCAAGCGGAGCTGCACCACCTTGCCGCTGTCCTGCCGCCGGAGGTGGCTGTTTTGGTGGGCACAGTGCTCCCCAATCCCACGGCGGGGGTCAAGGGGGAAAAGCCGCTCTACAACGGCGCAGCACTCCTTCAAGGGGGACAGGTGCAACAGGTCTTTGCCAAGCAGTTGTTGCCCACCTATGATGTCTTTGATGAATGCCGCTATTTTGCCCCCGGCAGTACCGAGAATCTCTTTACTTTAACCACGGCCACGGAGCAAGTGAAAATTGGCGTCACTATCTGTGAAGACCTGTGGAACAATGAGCAGTTTTGGGGAGAGCGGTACTACCAACGCAATCCCGTTGCTGAATTGGTGGCGCAAGGCGCAGAGCTGATTGTGAATCTTTCGGCATCGCCCTACTGTGTGGGAAAGCCTAAGTTGCGGCGGGCCTTGATTGAACATACGGCTCAGCAATATGGCTGCCCCTTGATCTATGCCAATCAGGTGGGGGGCAATGATGACTTGATTTTTGACGGCAGCAGCTTGGCGGTGAATCGGCAGGGGCACATCGTTGGTCAAGCTCAGGGCTTTCAAGAAGATCTCCTCCCCCTGCGCTGGGAAGGGGGAGATTTGCAACCGACGGCGATCGCCCCCCCGGCCAGCAGTGAAACCGAAGAAATTTGGCAAGCCTTGGTTTTGGGAGTGCGGGACTATGCCCGTAAGTGTGGCTTTCAACGGGTGGTGATTGGTCTCAGTGGGGGGATTGATTCAGCGTTAGTGGCGGCCATTGCCACCGCGGCCCTTGGCAACCAACAGGTGTTGGGGGTTTTAATGCCCTCCCCCTATAGTTCGGATCATTCGGTTATTGATGCCAAGGACTTAGCGGCCAATTTGGGCATTGCGACGCAGGTCTTACCGATTGCGCCATTGATGCAAGCCTACAGTGAGGTCTTGGCACCGCTCTTTGCCGGTACTCCCAGTGGCGTTGCCGAGGAAAATATCCAAGCCCGCATTCGCGGCACCCTCCTGATGGCGATCGCCAATAAGTTTGGCCACTTACTGATTTCCACAGGCAATAAATCTGAACTGGCGGTGGGCTACTGCACCCTCTACGGCGACATGAATGGCGGGCTAGCGGCCATTGCCGATGTTCCCAAAACCCGTGTCTATGAACTCTGCCATTGGCTAAATCAGCAGGCCGCCCAGGGGTATCCCATTCCCAATCTCACGATTACAGGTTCCGTCGTGATTCCCCCCCATATTCTCACCAAAGCCCCCAGCGCCGAACTCAAGCCCGGCCAAACCGATCAGGATAGCCTACCGCCCTACGAGATTCTCGATGGCATTTTGGCGCGGATGATCGATCGCCACCAGTCAGATCAAGAAATCGCTGCTCAGGGATACGATCTCGATCTTGTGCGGCGGGTGCGCCGCCTAGTTCAACGGGCGGAATTCAAGCGCCAGCAGGCAGCGCCGGGCTTAAAAATTACCGATCGCGCCTTTGGTTCAGGTTGGCGAATGCCGATCGCCGCCCAGTGGTCTGCCTAAGCCAGGCTTAAGGGGAGAGCAAGCCCATGGCTTGGAGTTCTTGGCTGAGGCGCTGGGCTTCCGCAGGATCTTGATCTCGCCATAGGCTAATGGCGTGATGTAGTTTCTCAAGGGCAGCCCTCATCTGCCCTAAGCGCAGCAGCAGTGCCCCCTGATTTTGGTAGGCCAGAGCGCAGGTGGGATCAATCTGTTGTACCCGCTCATAGGTAGCAAGGGCATCGCCCCAGCGTTTTAATTGCTTTTGGGCGTCCGCTAGCCGCAGGTAGGTGGCAAGATGCATCACCTCAGGGGTGGGTGTTTCTAAAGCCGTTTCATAGGCTGCAATTGCCGCTTGCCACTCGCCGCGTTCGGCATAGAGATTCCCCTGCTGATAGTGGAGTTCATGGGCGATCGCCGGGGGGAGTGTCTTGGCCCTTAAGCCCTGTTCTAAACACTGCTGAGCCTGCTCCAGGTCACCTCTGGCCAGATAGACACCGGCAAGTTTACTCCACAGGTAGGCATCCTCAGGGTGCTGCTCAAGATAGCGGCGCATGATCCGTTCAGCGCGCTCCTGTTTTTGTTGTCGCTGAGCGCCAAGATAGCCGCTGTGGACAATCGCAACCCCATTCACTTGCGCAATTTGCCAGTGGGGTTCCCGCTGTTGTAGGGCAAGAGCGCTGTCATCAATTGTTTCGTGGTAGGCACGCTGAAAGAAGAGGTCTGGATGGTGACGAAAGAGCCGAGACACATAGGTGTAGGGGGGCACCACACCCAATTCCTGCCGTAGGAGTGTCACCACAAGCCACCGGGGTTGTTGGCAAATCTCAGGCAGTGCAGCAGCAAAGGCGGGAGTGAGGGTTTCATCGGCATCAAGAACCAGCACCCACTCCGTCGTGACATATTTCAGGGCAATGTTGCGAGCTGCAGCAAAATCCTCTTCCCAAGGAGCTTCATAGACCCGCGCGCCCCAATCGCGGGCGATCGCCACCGTATCATCCTGGGAGCCTGTATCCACAATCACCGCCTCATCCACAACACCAGCCACACTGGCAAGGCAATGGGGCAAGCGTTCCGCCTCGTCGCGCACAATCATGCAGAGGGTAATGGCCATAGGAACTAGGCAAAGTCACCAATCAGCTTGACTTCTGGGTGCAACCACACCGACCAGCGATCGGCCACCGCCCTTTGCACATGGCGGATCAAACGATAGACATCCATGGCCGTTGCCCCGCCACAGTTGAGGATAAAGTTGGCATGTTTTTCAGACACTTGAGCACGGCCAATCTGATAGCCCTTCAGACCCGTTTGCTCAATTAACCAACCCGCTGTTTGCGCGGGGGGATTGCGAAAGACACTGCCACAGTTGGGGAAATCATAGGGCTGCGTCCGCAGGCGATCGCTCAGGTGTTTTTGGGTTGCTGCCTTGACTTGCGCCGGATCATGGCCGGGTTCCAACTGCCATGTAGCTTGCAGTACCAGGCGCTGCGTCTCCTGAAGACAGGAGGTGCGGTAGGCATAGCCCAACTCCCGTGCCGACACTACTGCCAACGTGCCATCGGGTTCTAAAATAACTGCCGACACCAGCCGCTCCGCTGCACAGCCACCGTGGGCACCCGCATTCATCACCACTGCCCCGCCTACGGTGCCGGGGATGCCGACCATCCACTCCAGACCGTGCCAGCCCAGTTTTGCCACATGGTGAGCCAACCTAGGCAAGGGATAACCCGCCCCTACCGTGAGCTGTCCAGTCTCTAAATCACTTTTGAGATAGCGTAGATGCTTGGTGGAGATCACTAGCCCCGGCACCCCGCGATCGCTGACCAACAGATTAGACCCTGCCCCCAAAACGGTAATCGGCAGTTCCTGTGCCTGTGCCCAGGTATAGGCCGCTTGCAATTCGGCAACTGTACGGGGTTCCACTAACCATTCGGCAGAGCCACCCACACCGAGGGTGGTAAATTCCGCAAGGGAAACTTGACGTTGCAGGGGGCACTGGGTTTGTGGCAGGCAGGCCAAGGTCATAGGGCGATCGCCTCGGTAAGGGAAGAGACACTTAATTGTGCTTGATCCGCCATGACAGACGGAATCAGTTGATTGAGGTTGCCAGCCCCCAGGAAGATAACCAGATCTCCCGGTTGCAGCAACTGTGCCAGGCGATTTTGTACCGCTTCAAGGGTAGGACAGTAATCCACGGAAGGATGATACTGGCGGGTATAGGTGGCAACATCGGCCCCACTAATTGTGCCGGGATTAGGTTCGCCGGCACCATAAATATCCGTCAAGATCACGTGATCCGCCGCGGTGAAGCAGCGGGCAAAGGCATCGAGAAAGGTTTGTGTACGGCTATAGCGATGGGGTTGAAACACCGCTACGATCCGTTGCCAAGGGGCTTGAGTACCCGCTTGCAGACGGGCTGCCTCTAGGGTTGCCCTAATTTCGCTGGGGTGGTGCGCATAGTCATCAATGAAGCGAATCCCATTCACCTGTCCGCGTTCTTCAAAGCGGCGGCGGGCACCGCGGAACTCCAAAAGGGCAGCAGCAATGGTGGCAAAGTCAATGCCAAGATAACGTCCCACTGCAATCACCGCCAGGGCATTTTGCAGGTTGTGGGCTCCCAGGACATTCAGTTGCAGAATTCCAAGGGAGGTGCCCCGCTCCCAAACCCGTGCCGTCGTGCCCTCAAAGGTGTATTGAATATGATCTACACAATAGTCCACCGCCGCTTGCCGCTGAAGGCTATAGGTCAACAGGCGCGGGTGGTGCAGGCGATCGCGGATATTCGGACAGTCGGCACAGCCAATCACAATCTCTGCCTGATTGGCAAACTGCTGAAACGTGGCCACTACTTCTTCAAGAGAATGGTAGTGATCGGGGTGGTCAAGCTCGATATTAGTAATGACGCCAATATGGGGATGGAATTTGCGCAGGGAGCCATCGGACTCATCCGCTTCAGCAACAAGGTAAGGACCTTGACCCACACGGGCGTTGCCCTGCCAAGCCGCCACTTCACCGCCGACAATAATTGTTGGATCCAGCCCCGCCTGCAACAGCAGATAGGCAATCATGCTGCTGGTGGTTGTCTTGCCGTGGGTACCAGCAACGGCAATACTTTGGCTGCGGTGCATCAGTGCAGCCAACACATCGGAACGGTGAAAAATGGGACAGCCTAACTCTTGAGCCGCTTGATATTCGGGGTTATCGCTGCGAATGGCAGTGGAGCAGATGACTTGAGGAAGAGGGGTAAAGGGATAGCTTTCAAGGTTGGCGGCACTCTGGCCAATAAAAATCTGCACACCTAACTCAGCCAGTTGCTCGGTCAAACGGTTAGGGTGCAAATCTGACCCAGAGACCTTAAAGCCCTGCTTGGCAAGAATATAGGCAAGGGCTGACATACCAATACCACCAATGCCAATGAAGTGGAATGGACGCTCGCTAAACTCCATCACTGGCCGCTTTGCCACAAACAACTCCTTCGCTCCACCCAAAAGAAGTACCTTAAAGTTAATTAGCTAGTATCAATAGACTAATATCAATGAATAGACGAATACCAGTAAGCATAAATTCCTAGGCTCATCATAGCAGGTCGCCCTCCCTCCCTATGGGCTAATACTGGCAGATCCAAGGCAAATATGTCATCCTCAGCCAATAATTTCTCGCAAACAGTTTCTCCCTGATGCTTTGACCATAGTTCTGCTTGGACATGGGGAGATTCGACAAAGAATAAACTCTAGCAGAGACAAATTCAGTGCGGTGTAAGGTAGAAGGTTGATACCGCCTTGTCGGTGTGTTGTTATCTTGCTGAGGACTGGGAATGCTGACGAACTTACTGGCTTGGAGTATGGCGATCGCCAGTTTAGGTTTGTATCTGTTGGGGTTCTTCCTACCGGAGCTGTACCGTAGGTTTGATCTGATAGCCAGTGGCGCGGGATTATTCTTTGCTTTGACCCTGTGGATCTATGGCGATCGCCTTGGCGGGGGCTTACTTTTGGGAACAACAGCCGCCGTAGCTCTAATTCTTTGGTTTGGTTGGCAGACCCTCAGCTATCGCTGGCAACTCACTTACCCCGGCGATCGCACCGATACCCAAAAAGCCCAAGCTCTTTGGCAAAAAGTCCGGTCTCTGCTGCCCGCAGGTGCCCTTGCCAAAATCGGTGAACAACTGCAAGGTCTGATCGCTCCCCTGCGCGATCGCCTCCAGAAGCAGCCGGATCGCCCCCCGCTGCCCGTGGATACCCCACCCCCGCCCATGGATACCGGCAACATCAAAGAAGACCTGTGGACAGGGGAAACAGCGACCTCCGGTACCGCTGCTCAACAATCTACCCCTTCCACAGGATCAGAACAAGCTGCCGAACCTGAACCGACACCAACACCCCTTGAAGAAACAACGACTGGCGCCACCGCCGCTACTCCAACAGACACACCGACTAACCTGCCTCCCGCAGGAGTTACCGAAACACCCACATCACCCCCAGTGACTGCCCCAGAGGAGCCTAGTGTTGAGGCACCGCAGCCGCCAACTGCCAGCACCCCAGAGGAGCCAGAACCGGCAACGGCGACGGCTTCGGAAGACCCTGTGGCCAGCTCGCAAGAACAAGCCCCTCCTGAAACCGTAGCAGTGACGCTCCCTGAGACAGCGGTGGATGCTCCAGAACCCACGGTGACCCCTGAATCGCACACCTCTGCCGCCGGTCTCCTAGGGAATATTCCCGAAAGTAGCGACAGTGAAGATGAGGCTACCCCAGAGGGGTCAACCATTGAGAATCCAGAGCATCCTGCCCCTGAGGACGATGACTGGCCGCCCCGTGAAGCCCGTCTTTAATAAAGTCATGAATCCCTGACTTTTTACTTCTTTATTTTCTCCGAGGCAAACCTTAATAGAATCTTAATTTTCCCCTAACTTTCCCCAAAAATTCCTCAATTTTCCCAAGGTTTTCCACAGATTAAGGGGGAGTTTTCCACAGGTCTTCACGGTGGGATGGCATTTCAAGCCATTTCTGGGGATAACCGCCTGTGGCGGGTTGGGGAAAACGTGAGGCGCGCTAAAAGTCTGGAAATGCTCATTCTGTCGTGGATTGCGATCGCCAAGATAGGTGAAAACAAGGATTGACAGACCCTAGGACAACCCGGACAATGGAGTTCCACGGATAGAGATTTGCTTGCTCTGAAACCCTGTGAAAGAGGCTTCAATCCCGCTTCCAGACTGAAGCTGGGGGATGGAGTCAGGGCTTTTGTCGGCGTTTTCCACAGGTTCACTGAGAGCGAGCGGATTGCCCCTGCGATTTTATCTTGGTTTTATTGAGGTAACTCACGGTATGAACGCTCAAGCCACCATCAGTATTCTGGCCGAGATTCCAGAGGAGCTACATGAAACCCTGAAATACTACCTCGAACGGCATCCCGACTGGGATCAGGATCGCGTTTTTGTGGCTGCACTGTCGCTCTTTTTGCTGCAAAATGGAGAATGCGATCGCCGCACGGCACGGGTCTATCTCGACTCGTTGTTTAAGCGATCCTAACCCCTTTGGAGGGCAACAAAACGGGTGAGTGAGGTAGATGTCGCAATTGTGGGGGGTGGCCTCAGCGGCCTGAGTACTGCTTGGCGGTTGCAGCAAACCGCTCCTCAGTACAGCCTGGTTCTCCTAGAGGCCAGCGATCGCCTTGGCGGCAATATCACGACGCAAGCAGCAGAGGGCTTTATCTGGGAATTAGGCCCCAATAGCTTTGCGCCTACACCTGCTTTACTGCAACTAATTGCTGAGGTGGGTTTACAGTCCGAGCTGATTCGGGGCGATCGCCACCTACCGCGCTACATCTACTGGCGGGGGCAACTCTACCCCCTAGAACCCACCCGTCCCCTTGCCTTGGTCACCTCAAATCTTCTTAGCCCTTGGGGAAAAGTGCGGGCCGCCCTTGGCGCGTTAGGGTTTGTCCCCCCCTATCTAGGCAGCGGCGACGAATCGGTGAGTTCCTTTTTCCGCCGCCATTTGGGGCAAGAGGTGGTTGAACGGCTGGTATCCCCCTTTGTCTCTGGGGTTTATGCGGGTGATCCACAACAGTTGAGTGTCGCTGCGGCGTTTCGCCGTATTGCTCAACTGGAGAAACTAGGCGGTGGCCTCATTGCCGGTGCCCTGCGCCTACGGCGTCAACAGCCCCCTCAACCAAAGCCCCTTGCGGATGTGCAGATGCGCGCCGGGGAACTTGGCTCCTTTAAGCAAGGCCTAGCCGCGCTGCCTCGGGCGATCGCCCAGCACCTGAAGGCACCGATTCATCTAGAAACCCCCGTTCAAGAGATCACCCCAGAACCTAAGGGTGGCTACTTGCTGCGCAGTGGGGAGCAAACATGGCACGCCCGCAGTGTTGTGTTGGCAACGCCCGCCTATCAAAGCGCAGCGTTGGTGGCACCTTTTCGGCCGGCGATCGCCCAGGTTTTGGCCAGCATTCCCTATCCCACCGTCGCCTGTGTGGTCTTGGCCTATCCCGCTGGACTAGGGCGCAGCGTCCGCCCCGGCTTTGGGGTACTGATTCCTCGCAGTCAGGGCATCCGTACCCTTGGCACCATTTGGTCGTCCTGTCTCTTTCCCCAACGTACTCCCGCCGGTTGGCAAGTCTTTACGAGTTTTATTGGCGGTGCCACCGATCCTGATTTGGCCAGCCTGAGCGAAGAAGCCATTGTCCAGCAGGTTCAGCAGGATTTGAGCCGACTCCTTGAGCTACCTGCCGCCAAGGCACGGTTACTTGGTATGAAGGTATGGCAGCGGGCGATTCCCCAATACATGGTGGGCTACCCTGAGCAGTGGCAGCAGGTGACCGATGCCCTGCGTCAAACCCCTGGCCTTTTCCTGTGTAGTAACTATGCTGAGGGTGTCGCCTTGGGCGATCGCGTTGACCATGGCAATCGAACTGCCGCTGCTGTTACTGCCTACCTTTCAGGAGGCCACCCCTAGGGATGTCGCTGTCGGACTATATGCATGCGGCGCTTGAGCGGGCTGTCTATCACTTCAATAGGGAGGATGGCCTCATCTACGGTGAAATCCCTGGCTTGGAGGGTGTGCGTGGCAAAGGCAAAACAGTCCTTGAGTGTCGTGAGCATCTCTGCGAACTCTTGGAGGATTGGATCTATTTCCATGTCTCGCGGGGAATTCCTGTCCCTGTCATCAACGGCATTGAAGTTCCTGTGCGCGAGATTTTCTAATTTTTAGGGAAAGCCTTGGCATTCTCAATGAGGGGGCGATCGCTCCTCTGTGACATAAACGAGCAAACATAGCCTAAGATTATCGGTAAGGTCAACGAAGCGATACATCCGCTCTACTAAGGAGGACATCACCCTATGGCACTCGTACCCATGCGCTTGCTGCTGGATCACGCAGCCGAAAATGGTTACGGCATTCCCGCCTTCAACGTCAACAACATGGAGCAAATCCAAGCCATCATGCAGGCAGCCCATGAAACCGACAGTCCCGTGATTTTGCAAGCCTCGCGGGGTGCCCGTAAATATGCCGGAGAAAACTTCCTGCGTCACCTGATTTTGGCTGCGGTGGAAACCTACCCCCACATTCCCGTTGTCATGCACCAAGACCATGGTAACGAGCCTGCCACCTGCTACTCTGCTATTCGCAACGGCTTTACCAGTGTGATGATGGATGGCTCCCTCCTCGCCGACGCCAAAACCCCCGCCAGCTATGAATACAACGTTGCCGTCACCAGTGAAGTAGTGAAAGTCGCGCACTCCATTGGGGTTTCCGTAGAAGGCGAGCTGGGCTGCCTTGGCTCCTTGGAAACCGGTAAAGGGGAAGCCGAAGATGGCCACGGGTTTGAAGGTGCCCTCGATCACTCGATGCTGCTCACCGACCCGGATCAGGCCGTGGATTTTGTGGAGCGCACCCAAGTGGATGCCTTGGCGGTGGCCATTGGCACCAGCCACGGTGCCTATAAATTTAGCCGCAAACCCACCGGTGAAATTCTTGCCATCAGCCGCGTGGAAGAAATCCACCGCCGTCTGCCCAACACCCACCTGGTGATGCACGGTTCTAGCTCAGTGCCCCAAGACTTGATTGACATTATTAACCAGTACGGTGGTGCCATTCCCGAAACCTATGGCGTGCCTGTAGAAGAAATCCAAAAGGGGATCAAGAGTGGCGTGCGTAAAATCAACATTGACACCGATAACCGCCTAGCGATTACCGCTGCGGTACGTGAAGCCTTGGCCTTAGCACCCAAGGAATTTGACCCCCGTCACTTCTTGAAGCCGTCCATTAAATATATGCAAAAAGTCTGTGCCGATCGCTATCAGCAATTTGGTACCGCCGGCAACGCCAGTAAAATTAAGCAACTCAGCCTCGATGACTATGCCGCCAAATATGCCAAAGGTGAACTCAAACAAGTGACTCAGAAAACCGTGGTGGTCTAGCCGGTCGGCAATGGCTGAGCAACCATAAAAATTCGATAGAGGGTGGCAACGGTCACCCTTTTTTGTTTGAATTAATAATTTGCAATACTTTTGTCAATTGACTCAACGGGCTTGGAGGGACTCGAACCCCCGACCTGCTGATCCGTAGTCAGCCGCTCTAATCCACTAAGCTACAAGCCCAAGTCAGGAACACTATAGTAGCATGAATTCCAAGCAAGATGAAAGGGGGGATAGAAAATTTGCTCATTGTATGCCATCGTCGGGAGCGAAGGCCGTTGACCTAAACGGAGGGGATTCATGCTGAAGAAATACCACCGTTGGTTGCTGATGACTCCCCATCTACCGCGATCGCCAGTGGCTTTTGGTCTGAGTCTGGCTGCGCTTGCCCTACTAGATTGCGGTGCCAATCTTGTCTTTACTCACCTTAAACAGACTACCCCCAACCTTATTACTGGGTTGATTGCCGGTACCTTTGACACCAGTTTTGCCCCAGAGGTCTGGCTAGCGGTTATCGGTCTGACCTTAGGCACATTAATTATCGTCATTTCGATTGCGGCGCAAAATATTCCCAAGATTACTGAACTGTACATGCAGGACTGGACAAGCCTGATCTACGTTTGGTGTCTGCTGTTGGGGGGTGCCCATATCTTCTACATCAAGATTTTGCAAACCTTGGGAAGGCAGCCCGTTGGCAGCCTCCTCTTAAATTTATATGGGCTATTACCCTTGGCGATTTTGACGGCACTGCCCTACATCTTCTATATCCTCAAGTCCATTCAGCCAGAAAGCGTGGCTCAGCAAATTTACCGTCGCCAGTATCACTACATGGCCCAACTTGGTGTTGTTCTCAAGGAGGGGGGAGGCTATCCAGCGCAGTTCTTGCGCCGTAGTCAAGCTTATCTACTTGAGGGACTGAACCAACTGGAGGATCTGCTAACCTATGTGGCCTTTCGCGGAGCACAAGCCGAGATTATTGGCGTGGTCAGTGAATTGCTTCAGCACTATATCAGTTGCAAGCCCAATTATCCAGCCTATTTTTTTCGCCTCAGCGGTGCGGTGATGGGAGATATTGCCTTCAAGACGATGTTTGACCAGTTTAGCCAGATTGAAGAGAACCACACCTTCTATGAGCAGAAGTGCTTTCGGCTCCTAGGGAATGCCTATGTACGCTTTTTGGAGGAGGAGCAGTTTCCTTTGGCGTCGCTGTGTGGCTCTGAAATGTGTGCGATCGCCCACCCCATTCTCAGTATGGGCGATGACACGTTACTGGAGTTAATC
>NZ_CALGOG010000017.1:0-39474 GCF_937958135.1 uncultured Thermosynechococcus sp.
AGGTGGGCAGCCATGAGTTCAGCAGGGGTGCCGTGGAAGGGGCGATCGCCAACAATCATCTCGTACAACAAGATTCCCACCGCATAAAGATCCGAAGCGGGCATTGTTTGACCATAGAAACGCTCCGGTGCCATATAGGCAGGGGATCCCGTTTGACCACTGCCTTTGACCTCCTCAATCAGCCGCGCAACGCCAAAATCAGACACCTTTGCCCGCCAACCCGTAGCAGTCACCTCCAGCAGGATATTTTCCGGTTTGAGATCGCAGTGGAGAATGCCGCGATGATGGGCATAGGCCAGGGCCGAAAGAACATCCAATGTGAGGCGCAAGGCGGTGGTCAGGGGTAAAGCCTGTTCCTGTTCTAGGAGCGATCGCAATGTCCCCCCTGCACAATAGTCCATCACCAAACTACGGCTAACTTGGGAGCTATGGCGCAAGCGAATGTAGTCAATCGCCTGACAGCCCACCACATGGGGATGTTGGAGCGTCAGCAGAAAATTCAATTCCCGCAGAAAGCCGCGGGTCAGCAATTGCCGCTCGTTGAGCACCTTGATCGCCACAAGATCACCCGACTCTCGATTGACAGCCAGATACACTTGTCCGTACTGACCTTGACCGGCTAGATCTACCAGCCGGTAACGGGAGATTTGGGCAGCCTGAGCCGTGGCCAACAACCAGCCTCAACCATTAGGAACAACAGTTCTCAGAATAATGCGGGATTTTGCCCCTATCCATGCAGGGTCAGCAGCAAAATGAAGCGTTCTTCAGGAGAAGAGGAGTTCTAGGGGTACCTCGTGATTTTCCGGTTCAATGCTGCCCACATCATGGATGCGCTTGGCCAGATCCCGTGCCCGCTGATAACTGCTAATGTCCCCTTGCTCAAAAAACAGCTTCGCCGCTGTGCGCAGATCTTCCACTGCTCCCTTGCGATCGCCAAGGGTCGAGCGGGCGACACCGCGATTGTGGTAGGCTTTGGCATAGTTCTCATTAATGCGAATGGCCTCGGAGTAGTCGAGAACTGCCGCTTCGGCATCCCCGAGACGCTGGTGGGTCAGTCCCCGATTGTAGTAGGCCTTGGCATGACTGGGGTTCACTTGAATGACTTGGGTATTTTTCTCAATCTGCCGCAGATAATCCAGCACTTCTTCAATTTGTTTTTGCTCTGTGTTGAGAATGCGGGTGTAGTCGTGGAGATGCTGTGTCCCTTGGCTGAGCTGCATCACCTGTTTCTGCACATCCTCAAGGCGATCGCGCATCTGGGCAAGGGTCAGGGTAAGGTTGCCCAACTCTGACTGCTGCTGACCTTGTAGTTTTTTACGATTGACTAGGTTCAAACCCACCGCCAACGAAAGGGGCAAAGGGGCGATCGCTGTCAAAATTGTCTGTTGAGTCGCAGCAGCTGCCACAGACAATACAACGGTCAACCCAGTTGCCCCCCATTCTAGGGGGTGTAGCCCCCTGCGAGATGGCCTGGCATGGGAGTTCAAATGACAGCCTTCCATAAACGGTGCCTCCCTGAGGATAAAAGACGAAAAATGAAGTGGTTGGTTAGGCATCCGACGTATTGGCGAGATATTGCCCCACCTGCACTTGGGTATCTTTCAACTGCATAATCATGGTGCGGGTAATCAGCTTGCCCGCCTCCACCAAGACGCGGCCATCGAGGGGGTGCAAAATATCCTGCTCAGCCCGCCGCCCAATCAAAGACTCAAGATCCTCAACGGCATTGACATACATCCCTGAGGGTAACTCCACCACTACCCCCGGCCCCAGTACCCGTGCCTGGCAAGCCAAGCGAGAGGTGGCATTCGCCGTTGTAATCACCTCAAGGGTACGTTGCTCCCGCTTATTGATAGGCGAGAGACTTTCCATCCCCTCCTTGATATAGACATGGCAGGTGGCACACAGTCCACGCCCGCCACACTCCTTGAGCACATGGAGTTCAGAGTCCAATAGCGCAGACAGCAAATTGTCATTGGTGTTAATCGTGGTTTCCCGCGAGATGGGTTCAAGCTTGACAACTTTGGCCACTGCTCTGTTCTCCTTTCAATGATCCATAGAGAGTTACTTTTGAATCATACTTAAGTGGCCTGAGCGCGACAGAGCCGCTCCATAATCGTGTCATGATCCTGTCCCTCTTGCAGCCAAGCCTTGGCCGGCTCGACCCGCTCCCGCAAGCCCAAGACAAAAAGGTTATTCGCTGCCCCTAGGGTTTCACAGGCCGTTTGGACACACTGGAGATCGCGCCCCGTCAATTGGCTAAAGAAAGATTCTAAAATCCCCGCTTCCGCAGCACATTGGGGCTGACCCGTATTTTTAGGAGCCGCCGCCGCAAAGGGAGAATCCCAGGTTTTCACCACCAAAAAGCCCTGCTGGTAAAAGCCCACATCCAGATCAATGGTGCCCCAGCCGTGGGTTTTCCAACATTCCTTGAGACATTGGAGAAACTCCACCATTTCCATTTCCGCAAGGGGACGGCGATAGTACTCGCTGACCTCTTCCACAAAGCGGCGATAAAAGTTTTTACCCCACCAGCGACCACAGTTAAACAGCACCACCCCGGTGGCCTGCCCTACTTCTTGATCCAGACCTGCATAGATGGCTTGGAGCAAAATATCCGGTAGCGCAATCAGGCGAGCACCTTTGCGGTTTTCAATGAGACCTGTTTCAAAATCCCCCTGAACGTAGGCATCAGCCGCATAGTAATTGCCGGGGATGAGCGGTTCTTTGACCAAATCAGCAACGGAAATCATAGGACATCCTCATTCGTAGGCGTGACAAGTCGTTTCCAGAGATGGAAGACCACGGCTTAGGATTGAACAGAGACCACCGCTGGCACGCCCACAAGGGTGGCTTGGGCATGATCCAAAAGCGGCAAAATCAAGTCCTGCTCGGAGTCAGTGAGCATTTCCTTCAGACGGGCACTGAGAAGCTCGTGGCAACTGCGCCATAGGGTTTGGGTTTGGTGGGCATTAACCACTTCTGTGAGCCACTCAAGGAGCCGATGCTGCAAAAACTCGGGGTTATTCAGGAGCATTGCCATGGCGGCATAGCGCAGCAGGGCGATCGCTTGACGCAATACTTGCTCAAGGGTTTGGGGATTTTGGGTGGGATATTGCTTTTGCAGGGCGTCGGCCACGGGTTGAAAGATTTCAATTTCATGATCTCGCAGAAATTCATAGGTGCTCAACCGCTGCCGCAGTGACTCGATGTGGTGGCGGAAGACTTTGATGTCCACATTGCTGAGGTAGTTTTCTTCAGCTTTGTAGTAAAGGTTCATTAATTCGGTGTGCATAGGGGTCTCCTAAAACAGGTTTGATAAGTCTGAGAGGGTGACTTCGGGTTCTACGGGTATAGGGGGTAGGGGTTCCGCTTTGCTCACTTGAGCAATCGCCGGTTGGCCTGCCCAAGGAAGATGGGCACAGAAATCTTTGACGGATAGGCGCCAGAGGGATAGGCTCGGCTCAAGGGCAATGGCTTGATCCGAACGGCCTTCCCAATTAAGCTGGCGGAAGAAGGTTTCTACAGACCATGCCGCCCATGGGGTAGCAGGGGCAGCAAGCGGAGAAGCTGCAATTTCCTCCTCTGCGGCTGGAGACGGTGGGGGCAAGAGGACGCCGATCCCTTCCCAGTTGATGCGACCAAAGAAGTCTTTGACGCGGTAGCTAGGCCATTCCGTAGAACCGGTGGGGGCGATCGCCCCTTTGACCTCAAGACCAAGCCAGTTGACTTGCTGCCAGAATTCCCCAACTTTCAGGGATTGCCAATTGAGCACCCCCGCTTCCGCTACCGGTGGCTGGCGCACCAAGCCCAACCAGTTCAGTTCCTCAAAAAATTTAGCAACGGCTTGCTGTTCCCAGTTACCGTTTAGGCTTTTCATAGACCAGTTCTCCACTGCGGAGCCGTTTTTCAATATCCTTGGCGGAGGCTCCTTCGTTTTGCCAGAAGGCAGCGGCATCAATACGATCCTGCTTACCGAGAAGGAATTTGCAGTAGGTTTCTCCCATAGCGTAGCACTGGATTTCAATACAACTGAGTTCTTTTTGAATGAGACCACTAAAGAAACCGGCAAAGAGTCCGGCGTAGAGGTGGCACACGGGTCGTCCCACATCCCCTAAAGTGCGCGCCACCACAGAGTCAAAGATGTTGATGAACATAAAACCATGTTTTTGGTCACTGAGATCGACTTCCCAGTTACCCCAGCCTTGGGTGGTGCAGGGCCACCACCAAGCTTCAAGGACGTAGGGGAGCCGCATTTGCCTGATCCCCTGCTCATAGCCATACTCGGTGGGAAACCACTCTTGGAAAAAGCGGGCATCGCGCCGTCCCCATTCCTCGCCAATTCTGTACATGACGACGCTGGCGGCAGATCCTACTTCCTCTTCAAGACCTTCAATAAGGCCAATGATGAAATCTTCGGTCACCAAGAGGTTGCGGGCATTGTTCCAATCGGTGTAGGTACCGCGATCGCTCTCGAATTGAAAGAAGTCCCAAAAAGCATAGTGATGGTGGCGTTTCGGGTATTTTTTGCGGAGGAGATGGTTCACACCGTAGCGATCGCCGGTGGCGGCTTGGGGTCGGGCACTAGTCATGGTCATAGGGCGACTCCATCAAGTAGCATCAAGGATGTCGGCAAAGACAATTTGAACCTCAAAAAAGCATAGGAGTGTATCGTTTAGAAAAAATGAATTGCATAAAAAAACAGGTGAGAACTGAACTTTTTGCCGCCACAGTATCACTGCTTAAATCATGACGCATCTTCCTCCAAGGCGGCAAAGATTCTTAACCGAATTTAGTAATTCTGTTACTACCCTTAACCTTAAGTCTAAGGTTTCTCCTAGGGGGTTACCCTTGAAACTTTTTCCGTGGAAATACGGATTTCTGCGGCTGGATGTAGTCTAAAATGCAAAAATTTACTTTCCTATGACGCAGGCAACTCAAACACTCACGTTTCAACAAAAAATTTATTGGCTGGTGAAGCAAATTCCCGTAGGACGTGTCGCCACCTATGGCCAAATTGCTGCCCTTTGTGGTTGGCCGCGTCATGCGCGCTACGTGGGCTATGCTCTCTATCAAGTAGCACCGAATTCTGACATTCCTTGGCATCGGGTGGTCAATGCCCAAGGCAAAATTTCCTACGCCCCCCAACGCCATGGGACGGATGAATTGCAGCGCTGGCGCCTAGAAACAGAGGGGATTATTTTTGAGGGGGGCGATCGCATTAACCTGAGGCGCTACCGGTGGCAGCCGTCAGCAACCCTCTGGCAACTGTTATCTCCTCAAGAGGAAATCACGGGAACCAGTATTGTGAGTCCGCGCTTGTTACCATAACTCTTATTGCTGCGCCTGTAATCCGCTATGACTGTTGCCTATTTTGACTGCCCCGCCGGTGTAGCCGGAGATATGTGCCTTGGGGCCTTACTTGACCTAGGGGTTCCCTTAGACTATTTACAAAGCCAATTGGCAAAATTAGGGATTGCCGATGAGTTTGAGTTGACCATGGAAACGGTGCAACGCAAGGGACAACGGGGACTAAAGGCGGAGGTGCATCTGCGCGATCGCCCCTCCTCCCACCATCGCCACTGGCCAGAGATTGCCGACCAAATTCGCGCCGCCCACCTCCCCGATCGTGCCCGCGACTGGAGCCTCAAAGTTTTTGAAGCCTTGGCCATTGCTGAGGGAGCTGTGCACGGCATTGAGCCAGAAAAAGTGCATTTCCATGAAGTGGGAGCCGTGGATGCCCTTGTGGATATTGTCGGCACCTGTTTGGGGTTGGATTATCTCGATGTTAGCTCCATTTACTGCTCGGCTCTGCCCACTGGGGGCGGAACAGTCAAAACCGCCCATGGTCAGCTACCGGTTCCCGTCCCCGCCGTCTTGCAACTGTGCCAAATGTACCGAGTTCCCCTCTACAGCAACGGCATTGCAAAAGAACTGGTCACGCCCACAGGAGCCGCCCTGGTCTGTGCCCTGAGTAAAGAATTTGGAGCGCCGCCGGCAATGACCCTACAGCGGGTTGGCTTGGGTGCCGGCAGCCAAGAGCTGCCCCTGCCAAACTTGCTGCGTCTTTGGTTGGGAACGCTGCCGAACTCAGCAGAAACAACAACAGCAAAAACGATTGTCGAATTACAAACTCAACTGGATGATATGACGCCCCAAGCCCTCAGCTATACCCTCGAACAACTCTATGCCGTTGGTGCCGTTGAGGTTTTTTATCAACCCATTACGATGAAAAAGTCCCGCTTGGGGGTTTTGCTCACGGTGCTGTGTCCCCCCAGTGCTGAGGCCGCCTGTGTACAGACCCTCTTTCGGGAAACAACCACACTGGGGCTACGGCGGCAGGTGCAAGAGCGCTATATCCTTGAGCGGGAAATCAAAACCATTGCCACGCCGTTTGGCAAGGTGCGGGTGAAAGTGGCTGCACACCAAGGGCAGCGGCTCAATGTCCAGCCCGAATACGAAGACTGTGCCGCCCTTGCCCGTCAGCACCAGTGTCCCTGGCAGGTGGTCTATCAGGAAGCCCTAGCAGCAGCGCAGCAGCAGTGGCCCCTAGGCTAGCTTGGGTTTAATAAAGACAATGGCCTGCTTCCAAATAATCGTGGGTTGATCATAGTGATCCACAACACAAAGACAATTGGCATCTTGCCAGCGTACTTTACCAATGACCAGATCACTAGTGCTGAGCTTGACTTCAACCTCGGTGCTATCTTTAATGAAGGTTTGCAACTGGCGAATGCTAGGCAGTGCCGTATTGAATTCGTCGGTCATGGATTTCCCTCTTGTACCTTTTCAATTCTATGCGCCTCTCTTTTCAGAAGTATCAAGGGTTAGGGAACGATTTCCTGCTCATTGACAATCGCCATCAGGAAGAGTTACTCCTCACTCCTGAGGATGCTCAGCGCTGGTGCGATCGCCACTTTGGCGTGGGTGCCGATGGCGTCATTTTTTTGCTGGCGGGCACAGGGGATACCGACTACCGCATGCGGATGTACAATGCCGATGGCTCAGTGGCCGAAATGTGCGGCAATGGCATCCGCTGTCTGGCCAAGTTTATTTTTGCCCTTGAGGGACGCGCCCGCGGGGAAGTTGTGCGCTATCGTATTGACACCCTTGCCGGTTTGATGGTGCCAGAGGTACAAGCGGATGGTCAGGTAAGGGTGGATATGGGCAAACCGCAGCTTTTGGCGCAGCAGATTCCCACCACCCTGGCAGCCGCCGATCAAAAGGTGATTGAGGTGCCCCTAACGGTGGGCGATCGCCAGTGGTTGGTGACGTGTGTGAGTATGGGCAACCCCCACTGTGTCACGTTTGTTGAAGATGTTGCTGCGGTTGATCTGCCAACGATTGGGCCGCAGTTTGAACATCATCCCGCTTTTCCCCAGCGCACCAATACTGAATTTGTGCAAGTTTTGGGGAGCGATCGCCTGCGGATGCGCGTCTGGGAGCGGGGAGCCGGTATGACTCTCGCCTGTGGAACAGGTGCCTGTGCCACCCTTGTCGCCGCTGTTTTGACTAATCGCCTGAGTCCTGCAGGGAATCAAGCCCAAGCAACCATTGAACTGCCGGGGGGGGATCTCCATATCTGCTGGGATTTGCCTAGCCAACATCTGTATATGACCGGGCCTGCCCTCGCAGTCTTTAGCGGTACCTTGCCCTAGGTGAGCTATGACCCGTCGGCGACAACTGTGGTATTATCCTCTTTTTCAGATTCCCCTCATTCTCTTTATTGGCTGTGTCCTACTGGCGCTGCTGTTCTCGCTGTTGAATTGGGGACGCCCCAGTGTCGCCGTTGTTCTCTCCCTTGATCTCAGCGGCAGTACGTTTGGCAATAACCCATTGCAATTTAATCAACCGCAAACGGTAATGGCGCAACAGGTCATGGCGGCTAAGCTCTACTTGCAGCGCAATCAACGGGATCTCACCAACCCCAACGCAGTCATGATCCACGGCTTTGGCCGCAATGTCGTGTTTCTCACGCCCCGCTTTGAAACCAATAGTGAGCTCCTGCTCACCCAACTGGATCAAGCCCTTAATCGCAGTGACTTGCT
Organism: uncultured Thermosynechococcus sp.; assembly: GCF_937958135.1. Taxonomy (NCBI): domain Bacteria; kingdom Bacillati; phylum Cyanobacteriota; class Cyanophyceae; order Acaryochloridales; family Thermosynechococcaceae; genus Thermosynechococcus; species uncultured Thermosynechococcus sp. The sequence goes on from NZ_CALGOG010000017.1 coordinate 8,049, forward strand.
CGCCCAAGTGGATCCCACGGAAACCAATCTTTCAGGGGCGATCGCCATGGCCACCCAACAACTTCAGCAAATTCCCAATCGCTGCCGCGAACTGCTCCTCATTACCGATGGTAAAGCCCCAGTAGATGCCGGTGTGGTTGCCAGTGCCCGCCAACAACGAGTAAAAATCAATGCCATTGTGGTCGGTGATCATGCTCCCCAACTGGCTGCCGCTACTCAAGCCACCGGTGGGCAATACCGCTCTGCCCCCGTAGCCATTCTCGAAGAACTGGTGGGTCAAACCTTTTTTGAGGGCTTCAACAGCAATGCCCGCTGGCCAATCTTTTGGGGTGGCATGGCTGTCATATGTTTCATGTGGCTCCTGGTGCTGCCCCTAGATCGCTGGATTTTACAGGGGTGGTTACATCTGCCCATGAATTTGGCAGGTCAAATAGCCTTGCTCAATGCCTTTTTCTGGACAGTGGCAATCCCTATCATTCTCTGGCGATTTCCGGGCTGGCCTTTTGTACCAACCTGTTGAGGAGCAAGCATGAAGCGTAGGTGGTGGGTCTGGGTGTGCGTTGTTGCCTTGGGACTAATACTGGGGGGTACTCAAGGGAATTGGGAGTCCTTGGCAATCACAGCAAACCTCACGCGCCAGAATATCCAACTGCCACCGGCAGTGCGCTATCCGCTGCCCCCTTCCTTGGCTCAGATTCCCGCCACAGGGGAGGATTATTTTGATGAAGTTCAACCCGTAGAGGTGGGCTATTTACTCTGGAGCGAGTTCCCGATCACTGTTGCCATTGAACCGCCACAGTGGGATCCAAACCATGTCTGGCAAAGAGCAGCAGAGCAGGCGGTACGAGAGTGGGCGGCCTATTTACCCTTAGAAATTGTTGATTCCAGTTTGCCGGCCAATATCCGTCTCCTCTCGCAGCGACCCACGGCGCAAAACCACCACCGTGCCCGCTTTGCGGAAACCAGCTACCACCTCTTTGTAGATGCCCAAGGGGTGCTGCGCCATCGCTGCCGCATCGTGGTGCGTCCCAGCCAAGCTCCTAAGTTTGTCCTTGCGGCACTGCGCCATGAACTGGGTCATGCCCTTGGGATTTGGGGACATAGCCCTTTGCCGACCGATGCCCTCTATTTTGCCCAAGTGGCCGATCCGCCGCCAATTTCGCAGCGAGACGTGAATACCCTGCGGCGGGTCTATGAGCAGCCGACCCGCTTGGGACAGCGCTTACCGGAGTGGCAGCCCCATGGATGAGTCTTTGCCCCTGTGGGGCATCCTATTGACGCTGACGGCGCTGGGACTGTGGCTAGAGCATCGCTTTCGCTGGGCGGCACACTTGGGATCTTCACTGATCATTTTGATTTTGACGGCTATTTGTGCCAATTTGGGTGTTATTCCCCAGCAATCCCCAGTTTATGACATAATCCACGAGACGCTCACCGCCTTGGCGATCGTCTGGCTTCTGCTGTTAGTGAATTTACAAGATGTGTGGCGCGTGGGGCGATCGGCGCTGTTGGCCTTTGGCATTGCCAGCTTTGGAACCTTGGTGGGCGCTCTTCTTGCGGGCGTGCTGTTCCACAGTCAGTTTCTTGGGGATACCCCCCGCTTGGCGGGAAGTTTGGCGGCCAGTTATATTGGCGGTAGCATCAACTTTGTGGGTGTCGGGCAGGCTCTCAACCTGCCGGGCTTGCTTTTTAGTGCGGCCACAGCAGCGGATAATCTCCTCACGGCCATTTGGCTGGCCACCACACTGAGTCTGCCCTCACTGCTAGGGCGTGTTTATCCACAACGGGGCGAGGGGGAAGCAGTTACAGCTATACCTCTGCCCACCACTTCAGCGATCGCGCCTTTGGATTTAGCCATTCTCCTCAGCTTGGCCGTAGCTATCTTGGTACTGTCAAGGGCGCTGCATCAACTTTGGCCGTTGATTCCCCCGCTGGTCTGGCTTACCACCCTCAGCTTGGCGTTAGCGCAATTTAAGTGGACGCGCTATCTGCGGGGCACGGGCGCTTTGGGAATGTTTGGCCTGAATCTTTTTTTTACGGTGATTGGTGCCGGTACCCATGTGCCCTCCTTGATGTCGGTGGGGCTGGAAATGATTCTTTTTACCACCGTCATCGTTTTTACCCACGGTCTTGTGACATTTAGTCTGGGGGCACTCTTGAAGTTGGATGTGGAACTGGTTGCCCTTGCTTCCCAAGCAGCCGTCGGCGGATCAACTACAGCCCTTGCCCAGGCAATCGGTCGGCATCAGCCCCAGTTAATGGGGGTAGGGGTCACCTTGGGACTAGTGGGCTACGCGATCGCCAACTATCTGGGACTGGCGCTTGCCCAAGCTCTTAGCTGGATTGGCCTAGGGTAGGCTGACTAGGACGAACAAACTTACTTCCAAGCGAGTCAACAGGGTCTGCAGGTGTTGCCGTGCCACCCTTGGTTCAATAGGTTCAAGCGTGAGAGGGTCGAGGGGGGCCAAGCGTTGATAGCGATCGCACAACGCTGGAAAGGCCAAGGGCTGATCAAATAGGGACAGCAGTGTCCCCAGCCCAAGCGAATCCACATAGGTGGGTGCCGGGCTAGAGAAGGACATAAATGTGCCGAAATCCACAATCAAGCGGTCATTCAGGTACTCCAGCCATTTTTCCTTGATGGTTTCCGTCCGCAGCTGCGGATGCAGATAAACCGTACTTTGATCCCACTGCTCCTCAGACCATTCTCCTAAGTCGGGTACGGTGGCACGGGGCTGCGGACTACACCAAAAATCCAAGAGGCGATGCACTGGATGCAGCAGCTCATACATCTCCAACTGCACCGACTGCGGCACATCGGGTAAGCTCAGCGCCAAAAAGGTGGGCAGATTGTCTGGGTCTTTGAAGAGATCCACCAGATTCCAGTGGCGCCAGTTAACCATGGAAATAAATTCCAGACCGGCTGCTTCTAGGTATTGAAAGAGTTGGGGAATCGTGCTGCCTTTGTCTCCCACCAGTAAATGGTTAGCTAGGAGGGTTTCGTTGCTCTCCTCCTGTTCGTAGCGGGGGTTCCAGGCGCGGGCTTTGAGATCCACCCCATCCTTGAGTTCTTTCATAATCTCGCGGACGATATCCATTTCCATTTCTTCGGGATTGTCGTCCATCAAGCCCATCAACTTAAAGAGATTTTGGGCCCGAAAGTATGGGAAGCGTTGCAGGGCACTGTGGAGATTGGCTCGCAGAATGCCATCGGGTTTGAGCACACTCTTAAGGGCCTGAAGACCTTCCACGGGATCCGGCAATAGATACAACACTTCATCGCAATTGATGTAGTCAAACTGCTCCCCCCAGTCGGGCAACTCTAAAATAGAGCGAACTTCAAAGTAAACGTTGTCAATGCCGTGAAACTTTAAGCGCTCAGTTGCCAATTTAATGGATTCAGGGGACAGGTCAATACCGACAATTTCCGCGCCGGGGTTGGCGATCGCTAGCACCAATGACTTGTAGCCGGTGCCACAACCGGCATCGAGAATCCGCCTTCCCCTCGTTTCAGGAACGCGATGGTCGCGCCGATAAAAGGCCGTAACTAAATCGTGGACAAAAAGAGTATTGGCGTCTTCCTTGGGAGTCTTCTCAACGGGAATCCGTGGATAGGGGCCATAGTCAAACTGGCGGCGAATTTTCTCCAGATCATCGGTAGCAGCCATTCCTCTCTCCCAAGCGCTTATTTCTTTGTCAAGTTGATACTACAGGATAATGACGCTGGCGATAATTACCTAGAAAGTTTTAACGCGCTCTGGGGAGTTTCAATCGCTCGGCAAAGGCAGGAGGAGACCGGCCATAAACCGCAGTACCAGACGCTTGAGCGGCAAAACAGTGCGCAATAGCCACAGCCCCCAGCGTCGCACCACCACCAAAGGCCACCATGCATTAGAAAAGAGCCGATTAAGCATATCGGTGAACCCAAGGGTCAAGGCATTTTGCCACCAGCGTTGGCGGTGAAATTGCATCAAGGAAGAGCGATCGCCCAGTCTCTCAGAAGGAGTGGCGAGAATCTGTTGCGCCAGTGCCCAGACATCCCGCAGACCCAAGTTTAGCCCCTGCCCTCCCACCGGATGACAGCGGTGAGCCGCATCACCAATGACAACAAAGCGATCGCCCACATAGGAATTGACCTGCATCAGTTGCGTCGGGAAAATAAAGCGATCGCTCACAGCGGTAATCTCGGCCATCTGCGGGTCAAGATAGGGCTGAAGTTTCGCTACAAAGGCACGATCGTCGAGGGCGGCAACCGCTTCCGCCTGTTCGTGGGGTAGCGTCCAAACCACCCGATAGCGATTCCCCACCAGGGGCAGCACTCCCATTGGCCCTGTGGGCCAAAAGCGTTCATAGGCAATTACAGGTTGGGGATGGGCAACATGGAGGGTAGCAACCACACAGGACTGGCGATATTTCCATCCCTTGGGTTCAATGCCCATTTGCTGCCGCAGGGGGGACTTGCCACCCTCTGCCGCAACCACTAAACGCGCTGCCAAGTAAGCCACCTTGGGTTTGGCAGGGTCACCAGAGATCAGGGTCAACTCAGCGCGATCGCCCTTCACCTCATTAGTAACCACTCGCCACGGGCAGTAGAGTGTGACATTCCTGGCAGACTGTAAAATGCCCTGGAGGGTCTCGGCAATTACCGCATGTTCACCTACATAACCCACGGCCTCTGTGCCCAAATCTTCTGGATGAAAGTAAACCCGCAAGGGATACTCCCCATCGGAGAGTTGCACCAGCTCAAAGGGCTGCACCTGGGGTAGCAGCTTATCCCACACCCCTATCCACTCAAAGAAGTAACGGGACACTTGGTGCAGGGCATAAGCTTGGCCTTTCGTGTTTTCCCGCGCGTAGGGAGTTGCCTCAATGAGGGCGATCGCTAGACCGCTGTGGCGCAGAGCACAGGCCAAACTCAAACCCACAATCCCTGCCCCCACAATGGCCACATCCACCGCTGGCAATTCTTGAGGGGAACAGACCAACGCCTGGTCTGAAGGGGCAAAGGCCGAGGTCATCACCATTTTGATTTGGAAACAAAAAACATTTGCTTTTTTATTCTAAAGAATCCAGCGGATTGCAGGAAAGGTAGCCTAATGGCAGACTAAGGGCAGAGCATTGATTGCATGGCTATTGCTATGAACCCAGAGGCTGAGATTCATCGTCTGCTTGATCTAATGCCGGCGTCGGCACGGATGCGCTGTAAACTGATTTCCCGTCCGCACCAAAGTCAGGTGCTGCGCTATCAGCCTGCTCTTCCCTGGGGCGATCGCCCGATTGAAATTAACTTTCGTCTGTGGCAGCATCTCGATACCCCAGAGCGCGATCTGTTACTGCTGCGGGCAGTGGCGTGGTTTAACACCACCGCTTTGCTCAAACTTGACCTCTACCAAGGACTCACGGTGGTAGGCTTGCTAGGTACAGTTTTGCAAGTTGTCCAAGCAGACCCCGTAGGCATTTTGGTGGCGGGGGGGCTAACCACCTTTGCCGGGCTTCAAGTATGGCAAAATACGCGGGGCATTCCCGTGGAAGTGGCAGCGGATCGCCAAGCCCTGCAATTGGCTCAACGGCGCGGCTACAGTGAACAAGAGGCTGCCAAAGCCCTCCTTTCAGGCATTGCTCAGGTGGCAGAGTTGGAGCGCCGTCCTGTCCTCGATGTCACCGAACTGATTCGCTGCCAAAACCTGCGCCAGTTGGCGGGTGAGTCTGAGGTTAAAGTCCCGGTTTAGGGCGCTTGCAGACTTTGCCAGTACAAAAAGGCCGCCTGCAGAAGACCAATTAAAAAACCAAGAATGCCCCCCAAGCGGACAATGGCTTGCAACTCACTGCGGACAATCCCCTGAATCGCCAGTTCCAGATTTTCTGGCGAGGTGGCCTTGACCCGATCCACAATTACCCGATCCAAATCCAAAATGGGGATGGCACGCTCAATGATTACCTCCATATCCCGTTCAAGATAGCGATCGAGCACCAGGGCCAACTCATCGCTGACCACTTCCAAGGAAGCATTCAGACTCGCTGAATCCCGCAGTCGCCGCAAAATACTGAGGGAAATGGTTTCCCACTCCACTGTTTGACTGATAGTTTCAATGACACTAAAGCCCTGTTCTTGAATATAACTGCGCACCGTCTGCCGAAATAGTTGCCGTAGCTCCCGCACCGTACCGAGGGGCAAACTTTGCAGGGTGATATTTTGCAAGGCTTCCACCAAGCGTTGCCGCAGTGCCAATGCCGTAATTAATTCACTAAGACGACGGTTACAGGCTTCGCGTTCATTGAGACAATACTCCCGCAGACGAATCAAAGTACTGCGCACACCCACAAGATGAGCCACTATCCAGTAGGTGCCGCTGGTGTTTTCGCGCAGTTCTTGATCGAGGACATTAATCGTGCGATCGGTGAGAAAGTCAATGATCGCCAGTCGCAGGCGATCGGGGGGCAACATGACCGACAGTAGCCAATCCGCTAGTTTCTCCGCCTGCTCATCATTCAGTTGCAGCTCCACCAACACCTGATCAAATAGGTGATTGAGTTGTGGCTCCAAAAAATCTTCCCGCCGCGACCACACTTTAATTAAACGGGGCAGGGCACTGCCAAAAAAATCCCGCAAAATATTTGCCAAAACTTGCGCCGATCGCTGTTCACCTTGAGCCTGAATTTGGCTGAGGCTTGTTTGGAGGAGCCAATGGATGACCGCCTTCACCCGTTCCACTTGCAACAGACGCCGCGCTAAGCTTTGCAATTCCTCTGGCGTCAGCAGAGAACCCAGAATGGCATCAGCAATGCGACGAGCCAGCCGCTCTTGATTGCGGGGAATGAGACCGGGGGTAAAGGGGAGTTGCCTGCCCCCTACATAAATTGGCCTGTAGGGGCGAAAGAGCATTGTAATCGCCAAATCATTTGTAAAATAGCCGATGACGCCCCCTGCCAGCGGTGGTACAAGCAATGTCCAATAGTCAATATTGGCCAATCCTGATTGATTCCTTAAACACTTTTCTTTTGAAGAATTTTACAGGCGGCGAATCGCCTCAATCAGAACTTCCGGTGGCTGAACCCCCTCCCAGCGCTGAACTTCACGGCCACGATGGAAGAGGATCAAAGTGGGCAGGGCACGCACGCGGTACTGACTTGACAGCTGAGGATAGCGCTCAGAGTCAATTTTGACGACCTCAACGCCCGATTTCAAGACTTGTTTAACTTGCTCCAAAATCGGTGCCATCATGCGGCACGGACCACACCAGTCAGCATAAAAGTCAACGAGGAGGGGCTTATCTGTAGTGGCGAGGAGCTCGCTGAAGCTACTAAATTGACGTGTCGTCGCCATAGGAAATTCCGATCATGATTCTATCCTTATCATAGACACGGCAAAGGGAATGGGGGAGAGGAAGGCAGAACAAGTCTAAAGGCTCAGGAAAAAGGGGGTATTGTTGAGGTTGGGCACTTTGTTGTGATTGCTGCTGAATGCGGGTTCCGGCCTCTACCTCTCGTCCAAGTCGCTGGCTAGTGTTGCGCCGGGTCAGCCAAATTGTGGGGGTGCTGGTGCGTTTTGGCAGCCAACTGTTGTGGGACTATGCTTGGCGGCGGGGGAGCAATCGCACCCAAGCGCAACGCGCCCGCTGGCTGGTGCAGCAATTACTCGTTTTAGGGCCAACATTTATTAAGATTGGTCAATTTCTTTCTACGCGGTTTGATCTATTGCCTCCGGCCTACATTGAGGCCCTCAAGAAACTACAGGATCAGGTGCCTCCCTTTGACTCGCAGCTGGCGATCGCCCTCATTGAGCAGCACCTAGGGCAATCCATTACGGATCTCTACGCCACCTTTGATCCTCATCCCCTTGCCGCGGCCAGTTTGGGTCAAGTCCACCGAGCAAAGCTCTACAGTGGTGAGGATGTGGTTGTCAAGGTGCAGCGTCCCCATCTAGAGGCACAGTTGTATCTGGACTATGTTGCCATTGGTGAACTCATTCGCTGGGGCGATCGCTGGCTCCCCTTCCTACGTCCCTATGCCCTTCAAGAGATCTATGAAGAGTTTTTCAGCATTCTGCTACGGGAAATTGATTACGTTCAGGAGGGGCAAAATGCCGATCGCTTTCGGGCCAACTTTGCCCAAGACCCCCATATTCGCGTCCCCAAAATTTATTGGACACACACCTGCCGCTATGTCCTGACGTTAGAGTATCTCCCCGGCATTCGCATTGACAATCGTGTCGCCCTGGAAGCCTTTGGTTTGAACCCCCAAGTCATCAACCAGCGGGGGATTTGCTGTTATCTGAAGCAGCTACTGATTGATGGCTTTTTCCACGCTGACCCCCATCCGGGGAACTTGGCAGTTACCAAGGAGGGCGATCTCATTTTCTATGACTACGGCATGATGACGGAAGTCCCTACCCTCAATCGGCAGCAGATGGTGCAAACATTTTTTGCCGTTCTGCAAAAGGATAGCGATCGCGTGATTGCTACCTTGATGGAATTGGGGCTGTTGATGCCAGTCACTGACAGAGTGCCCCTACAACGGATTATGCAATTGATTCTGGATCGATTTACCGAACGGCCTGTGGATTTAAGCGCCTTTAGGGAATTGCAACAGGAGGTCTATGCCCTTTTTGAGCAGCACCCCTTTCGCCTGCCTGCAAAGATGACCTATATTCTCAAGGCACTGACCACCCTCGATGGCATTGCCCGCAGTCTAGACCCTGCGTACAACCTCAGTGCAGCAGCCCAACCCTTTGTCAGGCAGTTGATGAGACATTCACGGGGAAGCTGGCGAGACCTGATTCAGCAAACCCAGACCCTGATCGGCCAACGGCTACAGCAGCCCAGTCGGGTGGAAGTGCGGCTGCAACAGTTAGAGAATCGTTTGGCTTGTGGTGAGCTGCAACTGTCGGTGCGCAATCCCACAATGGAGCGGCAACTGCGGCGGATTGAGAGTTTGTTGGTCTGTTTGGTGTATCTGGGATTGGCTGGTTTTACCCTTTTGGCGGGGGCAATGTTGTGGTCAGCCAAAGCCCTAGGGGGGGCGATCGCTCTGTTTACATTGGCAGCACTGGCAAGTTTGGCTTTCCTGCGCAGCTGGCTTCGCTTCCTTTGGCTCTGCCGCTGGCAATAGGCAAATCAGGCGGATTCCTTGAGGGTGCGGCGGAAGCCCAAGGCAATGAGAATATTGGCCAGTGTTAGGAAAAATTCTGCTCCCCCGTGCAACCCATCCACGTTGGCCAGTGTTGTGCCATAAACCTTTTGGGCATAGAGTCCCGCAGGAATCGTGACGGCAACAAACAGCAGCGTTCCATAAAAGCCAATGAGGGCGAGGCGGGGTGTACTGGGGTTGCGGGTCATGAAGTACAAGAACCCCAGATAGGGAAACAGGGAAAGGGCAAAAAAGGCATTCGTCAGCATTAGCGCCGTACTAGCTTCTTGCTCATTTTCCGCAGTCGGATGGATTTAGGCGTTACCTCCACTAACTCGTCGGGGCCGATGTATTCCAGTGCCCGTTCTAGGCTCATTTCTACAGGGGCTTGTAGTTGCACCAGTTCATCCCCTGTGGAGGAGCGGAAGTTTGTGAGTTGTTTGGCTTTGCAGACATTGATCTCCAAGTCTTGAGGACGGTTGTGCTCACCGACAATCATCCCCTTATAGACTTTGGTGCCGGGGGTAATGAAAAAGACACCGCGATCTTCGGCATTTTTCAGGGCATAGAAAGTGGCAACGCCCTCCTCAAAGGCAATTAAGACGCCATTGCGGCGGGTGCTGATCTCCCCTGCCAAGGGACGATAGTCCAAAAAGCTGTGGTTCAGGATTCCTTCGCCGCGCGTTAGGCGCATAAATTCGCCACGGAAACCAATGAGACCGCGGGCAGGAATCACAAACTCCAGTTGAGTCCGACCATTGCCCCCCACCTGCATATCCTGCATCTCGCCGCGTCGTTGGCCGAGGCGTTCAATACAGCCGCCAACGGCTTCATCGGGAACGTCAAGCACTAGGCATTCGTAGGGTTCGCAGGGCTGGCCATTGACTTCGCGGTAGATTACCTGCGGCTGAGACACTTGGAATTCGTAGCCTTCGCGGCGCATGGTTTCAATGAGAATGCCAAGGTGCAATTCACCCCGACCAGAAACGGCAAAGCGATCGGGGGAGTCGGTTTCTTCGACCCGCAGAGCTACGTTGGTTTCCAGTTCCCGAAACAGGCGATCGCGCAATTGCCGCGAGGTGACAAAGGTGCCCTCCTGACCGGCAAAGGGAGAGTCATTGACAGCAAAGGTCATTTGCAGGGTGGGTTCATCCACCTTGATTAGGGGTAGGGCTTGGGGGTTGTTGGGGTCGGTGATGGTTTCGCCAATGTTGGCATCACTAAAGCCGGCGATCGCCACAATATTCCCAGCACTAGCCGTATTCAACTCAATTCGCTTCAGTCCTTCAAAGCCCAAGAGTTTGGTAATCTTTGCCTTGACAATTTGGCCATTCTCCTTGACCAAGGCCGCCGCTTGGCCGACCTGAACGGTGCCGTTGTGGATTTTGCCAATGACAATTCGTCCTAGATAGTCTGAATAATCTAGGGTCGTCACTTGGAGTTGCAGGGGGGCATCGGGATTCCCCACCGGCGGTGGAATGTGGCGGACAATGGCCTCAAAGAGGGGCTGCATATCCTTGCCCTCCTCATCCAGCGCTGTTTTTGCGTAGCCCGCCAAGCCCGAGGCAAAGAGATAGGGAAATTCACACTGATCGTCATCCGCCCCCAGTTCAATAAATAAATCCAAGACCTTGTCAATGGTCTTGTAGGGTTCCGCCTGGGGACGGTCAATCTTGTTCACGACCACAATGGGGCGCAGACCTTTTTCAAGGGCTTTTTTGAGAACAAACCGCGTTTGCGGCATCGGCCCTTCGTTGGCATCCACAATCAGCAGACAGCCCTCCACCATCCCCAAGACACGCTCCACTTCACCGCCAAAATCGGCGTGACCAGGGGTATCCACAATGTTAATTGTCAAGTCTTTGTAGCGCACCGCCGTGTTTTTGGCCAGAATCGTAATGCCGCGCTCCCGCTCCAGCTCATTGGAGTCCATCACGCACTCGGGAATGTCCTCCCCTTCTCGAAAGGTACCCGATTGACGCAGTAGAGCATCCACTAGGGTAGTCTTCCCATGATCAACGTGGGCGATAATAGCAACATTACGAATCGGCAGACTCATAGTGACTTCCTGCGTTTGTTATAGAACGTTGAGGAGTGTGACAAACCTTTACAATCCTAGCGCAGTTTGGTAAGGGAACTGAGCCGTAGGATCAGAGGCGTTTGCTGGCATCCCTTTCCTTTTATTTGGGAAGTGCTCTTGATGACGGATCGCCTGAGTTGGCGGCAAACCCATACTCCTGCTACAGCGGTGGTGCTGCATCCTCTACCTGTCTTGATGGGGTGGCTAGGATTGGAGGAACCTAATTTTTGGTTGCAGGGCATGACTGCTATGATTGCTCTTACTCTTACCTTACCTAGGCGATTGGCATCAGGTGCAGCGACAAAGCGCGGTTCCCTTTGTAAGTTCGCCTATGGATATTTACCTTTAGGGCTGGGCGCCAATTTGCCGTATTATCTACCCCTCGGTTTAGGGGAAGCGGGTCAGTTTATCTACTTTGATGGGCCGGGCTGGATTCGAACCAGCGTAGGCTTAGCCAACGGATTTACAGTCCGCCCCCATTAACCACTCGGGCACCGACCCTTTCATCGTGATTCCTTAATATACCACATCAGGGGGGACACTTGGCGTTCCCGTGTTTAGAGGACAGTTCTCTACTCGTCAAGGGTGTAGCTTTGCAGGTTTTCTAGGGGCTGTACTTTAAGGAGACGTTCGGCACGGCGAATCTCGCTGTCGCTGCCTTGAATCAAAATCAGGTATTTGCCCCGCTGCAATCGCTTTTCAAAGGGGATACCGGACTTACCCGTAATCACTACTTGGAGACCACCGCCTACAGTGAGACTCCCCAGAGCGCCAGCGATCGCCCCAAAGATGCCCCCCAAAAGACTATTGTTTAGGCGATCCAGCATCGGCAGAATGTCAATCTGAGTTGCTTGGTTAAAGGTAAAGCCGGCAAAGAAGCCAAAGGGCACTAACCATATAAGCATGCGCTGCATTTGCCGGCGGGCGACCTGAAATGGATCGGTGAGTCCCAATTCTGACCACTGTTTGTAGCCTCGACCCAACAGGGCTACTTTTTCCATTGGGAAGCCGTCCTTTTCAAGCTGGGTATAAACGGCCTCGGCTTGGAGGCGATCGCCCAGTGTCGCGACCAAGTAATTTTTCATGGCGATAGGATGAAGGAAATCTCTTGCTTGCAAAGCTATGCTGCCCCTATTGTCCCACTTTCGCCGCACCTTTGCTGATCTGGGCCTGATTGTTGTCGTGAGTGCCGTGGCCAGCACAGTTGTCATTGGCATTCGCGAACTGGGGGGGCTACAGCCACTGGAGCTGGGTGCCTACGATCGCCTAATGCAATTGCGCCCTATGCCTGAACCAGACCCACGACTATTGGTGGTGGCAGTAACCGAAGCCGATATTCAGCGTTACCGCTCCCTATCGTTGCCGGATCAGCTTTATGCTCAAGCCTTCCAAAAACTCCTCAAACACCAACCCCGTGCCATTGGCCTAGATATTTACCGCGACTTTCCTGTACCGCCGGGGCATGAGGAGCTTAACCGCCTTTGGCTGAATTCGGATCGCCTTTTTGCTGTAACGAAACTGGGGGATGCCACTCACCCGACGATTCGCCCGCCCGCTGCCCTCAGTGCCGATCGGGTGGGGTTTAATGATATCGCAGTGGATGCGGGTGGCATTGTCCGTCGCAGTTTACTCTTTTTGCCGGACGATCAGGGGAATACGCTTTACTCCTTCCCATTGCGGCTGGCACTGCGGTATCTAGCGGATGAGGGAATTGAGCCTCGGGGCAGCGATGCGGATCCGCATGTGATGCAGTTGGGGCAGAGTATTTTCACACCCCTGCAACCCAATGATGGTGGCTATGTGGGAGCAGATACAGCAGGCTATCAGATCATGCTGAACTATCGCGGTGATCAGCGGACGGTGACGTGGGTGCCCCTTGAGGATGTACTGACGGAACGGGTAGCACCGGCATTGATTCGCGATCGCGTGGTTCTCATTGGCAACATTGCTGAAAGTGGCAAAGATTTTTTCTATACCCCCTTTAGCTCCGGTCTGCGAGATCAGCAGCGCATGGCGGGGGTGTTTATCCATGCCCAAATGGTGGGGCAATTCATTGATGCCGGTTTGGGCGATCGCGCCGTCATTTGGTTTTGGCCCGACAGTGTTGAGAATGCTTGGATTATTCTTTGGGCACTGATGGGTGCTATCCTCGCTTGGCGAATACGTCATCCCGTTGCCCTAGGGGCGGCTGTGGGAGCCGCTCTGTTGATTCTGTTGCTCACCTGTTATGGTTTTTTTCTGAAACTGGGGTGGATTCCGCTTGTGCCACCGGCATTGACGCTCCTCCTTGCCAGTGGTGGGGTAGTCACCTATAGGGCACAGCAAGCCCAACAGCAACAGCAAATGGTGATGCGGCTGCTTGGTCAAAGTATCTCGCCGGAAATTGCCGCCGCCCTGTGGGAACGGCGAGATGAACTCCTCAAGGATGGTAAGCTGCCCGGCCAGCGCCTGATTGCCACACTGCTTTTTACGGATTTGAAGGGGTTCAGCACGATTTCTGAACGGATGGAACCGGAGGAACTCTTTAACTGGCTCAATACCTACCTAGAAAAGGTAGTGGATGTAGTGCAAAGCTACCACGGCGTGATTAATAAGTTCACAGGAGATGGCATTATGGCGGTGTTTGGCGTGCCCATTAAACGCACCAGCCGCGAAGGCATTGCCATTGATGCTCGTAATGCGGTGGATTGTGCCTTAGCTTTGGGAGAACTGCTGGAGAACCTCAACCGCGAATGGGCCGCCCAAGGGCTACCGCAGGTGATGATGCGGGCGGGGATCTATACAGGTCCCATTGTTGTCGGCAGTCTCGGTGGCAAGAACCGCCTCGAGTACGGCGTTATTGGGGACAGTGTGAATACAGCCTCCCGCCTTGAAAGTGTGGACAAGCATCGCCAACCAAGTCCCTGCCGCATTTTAGTAGCACAGGAAACATTGGAGTACTTGGGCGATCGCTACGAGGTCGAGGCATGGGGACCGTTGGAACTCAAGGGCAAAGAGCGCAAAATTCAAGTGTTTCGTATTCTTGGCGTCCGCAAAGGGTTAGCCCTCTCCCCCAACCAGCCCACCGCTATTGAATTGGAGATCTAGCGCCCAGGAATCAGGGAACTGCTCAAGCGTTGCATAGCCCGTCTAGCAATATCGCGATAGCGCAATTCCCCACAGAGGACTTGACCCAACCGCTGGGTGGCAGAGGGGCGTTTTAGGGCAAGGCGATAGCCCACCCCCGGCATGCGATGGAAAAGAGCGGCAAGACGTTGTGCCCACACTAAATCTGTCCCCCATTCCTCCTGCAAGGTCTTGCTGTAGGTGGCCAAGGCATCTGCTTTTCCCCCAAGGGCAGCAGCAATGGCTTCGGCAGCCCGCATGCCACTGTAGAGGGCGGGACGAACCCCCTCGGCAGAAAAGGGATCCACTAGACCCGCAGCTTCACCGACAAGCAGAGCATGGTGGGTATGCAGGGGCTGCTGACCTGCCCACAGACAGAGGGGATGGTAGTGAATGGCACAGTCAGCCGGGGAAAGCCCATAGGCTGCGCAGTACTGCTGCAAAATGGGTTCCCAGTGGGGGCGATCGCTCCCCCGCACAACGGCAACCCCCACCGTTCGCCGATCTCCCTTGGGAAAGCTCCAGAGGTAACCATTTTTGACGAGGCCAAATTCAAAATGCGCGGCGCGATCGCCCGTCGGGTTGGGTACACTCATCACTGCTGCCGTGCGCACCACTTTGGGCTTAAAACCCAGCCACTGAGCCACTTGACTCTTGGCACCATCGGCAGCAATGAGATAGCGCCCTGCATAGGTTGTGGTTGCCGTGTGGATTTGCCAGTGATCTGCTTGGAACGTAATCCCGGTTACCTCGGTCTGATCCGCAACAACCGCCCCCTGTTGTTGTGCCTGCTGCAAGAGGTAGTGATCAAACACCGAGCGATCCACAATCCAGATCGGTTCGGGAATGCTCAACTCGGCTTCAACGGCATCACCAAGCTGCCAACTGTAGCGCACCGTGCGGGTGGTATCGGCAATGGCAGGCTGAAAGTCAAAATCAAACCATCGGCCAACCGCCGGTGAAACACCCCCTGTGCAGGGTTTGTAGCGAGGCAGAGGGGCCTTTTCAAGGACTAAGACTGAATGCTGGCGCCGCGCAAGATGATAAGCGGCTGCCCCGCCCGCCGGTCCGCCCCCCACAATAATGCAGTCGTACATTTATCCTGTGCTGGCTCCTTTCACCGAACCTCAATGGATGCAAAACTGCCGCTAGCCTATCAGAATTTGCTTAACTTTTCTCAACACTGCTACTGACAGTTACCGCGATGACTGGGAACGGCGTCGCCGACAGCGATCGGAACAGTACTTCACCTCCTGCCAGCAATCCGCCCACTTTTTGCGCCACTGAAAAGGACGCCCGCAGACGACACAAATTTTGCTGGGGAAGTCCGCTTTGCGCCGTTGTTTTGCCATAGATTCCCAAGCTCTACCCTTCGGTGACACAGGCCGCCAGCTGCGTCAGAAGCGTTTGATGATCTAAGTTCTGGCCAATAAGCACCAGTTGATTTTTGCGTTCGCCTCTCCAGTCTTCATCATCGAGGCTAAAGCGCTTACCGCTGAGGTGAAAGACATGGCGACGGGGACTTTCCTTAAACCATAGAATGCCCTTGGCGCGAAAGACCGATTCCGGCAATTGGTGGTCAAGAAAATACTGGAATTTCCGCAGTTCAAAGGGGCGATCGCTCTGGAAGGAAACAGAGGTAAAGCCATCCTCCTCCAAGTGATTAGAGTGATGGTGATGATCACCATGATCGCAATGTTCGTCACACCCATGATCGTGGTCGTGATCGTGGGGATTATCATGTTCGTGCTCCGCCTCGGGATGGAAGTAGCGATCGCTCTGAAACAGCCCCACACTCAGAATTAAGGGAAGAGGCACCTGAGCCTTAACAGTGCGAATGATTCGTGCCCCTTCTCGCATTTCGCGAATCCGCCGTTCTAGCTCCTGCAAGCGTTCCTCAGTCACTAAATCCGCTTTGTTTAGAAGGATAATGTCACCATAGGCAATTTGGCTTTGGGCAGCACTGCTATTGAACAGATCGAGACTAAAGTTTTCTGCATCCACCACCGTAATAATCGAATCTAAGCGGGTGAGATCCCGCAGATCGGTACCTAAGAATGTCAAGGCCACCGGCAGGGGATCCGCTAGCCCCGTCGTTTCCACCACTAGATAGTCCACCTTATCGGGGCGTTCAAGAACCCGATAGACAGCATTCACCAAATCATTGTTGATCGTGCAGCAGACACAGCCATTGCTGAGTTCCACCATGTCCTCTTCACTGGCCACCAAGAGTTGGTTATCAATGCCAATTTCACCAAATTCATTGACGAGCACAGCGGTTTTCAGCCCCTCTTGATTGGTCAGGATATGGTTGAGGAGCGTGGTTTTGCCACTGCCAAGAAACCCCGTAATAATTGTCACCGGCAGGCCGTGCTTCAGTGTCTCCATTTTGGCGGTTGCAGAAACAGGAGAGGTCGTCATAGGCGGCGAGTCAAACGCGAGAATTGTTCTCAAATTATAGCCTCTGCACTTCGCTCAAGGGGTCAGCGATCGCTGTAGGCTAGAAACAGATGTTTATATTTGGTTAACTATTGCCGTAGAGCTGTGTTCAAACGCCTCTTTGCGCATTTTAGAGCGTTCCACAAAATACGGTAACCTGTTGGAGCTTAACGACTAAACCCTGTATGTCCAATCAGCCGCTGCAACGACGCACCAAAATTGTCGCCACCATTGGTCCAGCCGTCAGCCACCCCGATAAACTGCGAGCAATTATCCAAGCGGGAGCGACCACCCTGCGTCTGAATTTTTCCCATGGTACCCACGAGGATCATCAGCGCAGCATCCGCCTGATTCGCCAAATCTCCTATGAATTGGGGCAACCCGTAGGCATTTTGCAGGACTTGCAGGGCCCGAAAATTCGCCTTGGCAAGTTTGAACATGGCTCTATTTCCCTGAAGCGGGGCGATCGCTTTACCCTCACGAGCCGCCCCATCATGGGCAATCAGCACATGAGTTCCATTACCTATCCCCCCTTGGCGCAAGAGGTTCCCGCCGGCGCGACCATTCTGCTGGATGATGGCCGTGTGGAAATGGTGGTAGAAGAAGTGGACAGGGAGGCCGGTGAACTCCACTGCCGAGTGGTTGTGGGGGGTACCCTCTCCAATGCCAAGGGCGTGAACTTTCCGGGGGTTTACCTCTCCATTAAAGCCCTGACAGAGAAAGATCGCGAAGATCTGATGTTTGGCCTCAATCAAGGGGTGGATTGGGTGGCTCTCAGTTTTGTGCGCAATCCCCAAGATGTGCTGGAGATCAAAGAACTGATTGCCAATGCCGGTAAACAGGTGCCGGTGATTGCCAAAATCGAAAAGCATGAGGCAATTGAGCAAATGGATGCCATCCTCTCTCTTTGTGATGGCGTGATGGTGGCACGGGGCGATTTAGGAGTTGAATTGCCTGCCGAAGATGTGCCGATTCTGCAAAAACGGCTAATTGCCGCGGCAAATCGCTTGGGTATTCCCGTGATTACGGCCACACAAATGCTGGACAGCATGGTGAAAAGCCCCCGCCCCACCCGTGCGGAGATTTCCGATGTGGCCAATGCCATTCTCGATGGCACGGACGCGGTGATGCTCTCCAATGAAACGGCGATGGGGGACTATCCCGTTGAGGCGGTGAAGATGATGGCCACAATTGCCGCCCGCATGGACAGCCAATCCCAACTGCGTCAACCCCCCGTTGCTGAGTCTATGGCAGTGCGTTCTATTCCCGATGCCATTAGCCAAGCGGTAGGACAAGTGGCGGCTCAACTCAAGGCTAAGGCAATTATTACCCAAACAAAAACAGGGGCAACAGCGCGGAATGTTTCTAAATTCCGTCCTCAAATTCCCATCTTGGCGGCAACCCCCCACATTGAAGTGGCACGGCGGTTGCAGTTGGTCTGGGGGGTAGAACCACTGCTGACATTAGATCACCCTTCGATGCGGCAATCGTTTCAAGCAGCCATTAACGCCGCTCAAGAGCGGGGCTTTCTTGAGGAGGGGGATCTGGTGGTGATGACCGCCGGCACACTCCAAGGGGTGCCTGGCTCCACGGACATGATCAAGGTGGAACTGGTCACCTCGGTGATGGGACGGGGCTGTGGCATTGGTCATGGGTTGGTGAGTGGCCCTGCACGGGTGGTGCAAGGAGGAATGCCCGTGCGCACGTTTAATAGTGGCGAAATTTTGGTTGCCGAGCGCACTAGTGCTGAACTCGTAGAAGCCATTCGCAAAGCGGCAGGTATTATTACCGAAGAGGACAGCCTCACCAGCCATGCGGCAGTTTTGGGGTTGCGGCTGGGAATTCCGGTGATTGTTGGGGTCAAAAATGCCACCCGCCTGATTCGGGAAGGCACCATCTTGACAATGGATGTGGAGCGGGGGTTGGTCTATTCCGGTGCCCGCAATGGGGTTGAGCGATCGCCCGAATAGGAGGGACAGATGATTTTTTTTCGGACCCATCCCTATCTCACGGATTTAGTCGCACGGACGCTTCAAGCCACTTGGCAACAGTTTCCCTGGCTGGGACAAGAGGACATTGCCCTCACCTTACTGGTGTATCCGCCGCCCATTCCGGTCAATACTGGGGGTGCCCTCACGGCAGCGGAATTTTGGCAATACTCGATCCCCGGTGCCGACTATCGGGGCGACGTGCCCTTCTATCCGGCCAGCGTTGTGAAGCTGTTTTATTTGGTGGCCTGTCATGAATGGCTCCACAGTGGCATGCTCCAACCCGATGCGGAATTGGAACGGGCTATGCGGGATATGATTGTGGACTCTAGTAATGATGCCACCAGTTTGGTGGTGGATATGCTCACAGGAACCACCAGTGGTCCGGTGCTGCCCCCAGCACCCTTTCGCACCTGGCAATACCAGCGGAATATTGTCAATCGCTATTTTCAGTCGTTGGGGTGGCCAGAGCTAGCCCATATCAACGTGAATCAAAAAACGTGGTGCGATGGCCCCTATGGGCGAGAACAGGAGTTTGTCGGGCGCGATCGCCGGAATGCGAATCGGCTAACCACCAATGCAACCGCTCGGCTGCTCCACAGTATCGTTGGCGGGGTGGCAGTGTCGGCTAAGGCCAGTCAAGCCATGATGGAATTGCTGGAGCGATCGCTCGATCCAGAACTGCTGGCTGAGGATGCAGAAAACCAAGTGCAGGGCTTTTTGGGGGAAGGGCTACCGCTGGGGGCAAAGCTGTGGTCAAAGGCGGGACTCACCAGTTGGGTACGCCATGATGCCGCCTATATTGAACTACCCGATCGCTGCCCCTATACCTTGGTGGTCTTTACGGAAAATCGCACCGCCAGTACAAATCCAGAGGTATTGCCCTTCATTTCTCGTCAGATTGCCAGTGGTATTCCGACCCTAGAGAGCACCGGAGTACTGTAGGCCACTGACCACTCCCGCCGCTAACAGGTGACCAAAGCTCGTAGTAGCCAGCAGTTCCGGCAGACCAAAGCCTTCAAAGAGGGCGGGCAATGCAATGGGTAAAGCGGGGCCTTTTCCCCGTGATTGAATGGCATAGCGGCCAATGGCGATCGCAAACAGGTTGCAGAGGATCACCACCAAACCCACAGAGGGCGTCCAAGTCGTATCGGGGAGTGTGGCTAACACCATGGTTCCTCCTAAATGGGTACAATTGCCCATGAATTATAGGGAACCGCCTGATTGCCTGCCCCGGTTCGTTACAAAATAGTGCATCTCGTTACAAATGCTTAACCCAACCATCCCAGTCAACATTGCCGTCAAAATTTGTGGCTTGACTTTGCCAGAGCAGGCAGTCGCAATCGCCGAAATGGGCGTCCGTGCCCTTGGGTTTATTGCTGTACGCTCCTCGCCCCGCTATGTGCCCCCAGAAGTGATTGCCGACATTTGCCACCTATTGCCCCCGGCAGTGCTCACTGTAGCCGTTGTTGCCAATCCCGATCTGGAGGAATTGCAACATCTTGTCATAACCACAGGGGTGCAAGGGGTGCAGCTCCATGGCAGCGAATCTCCTGAATTTTGCCAGCGGGTGCGGGATACCTTCCCCGATCGCGTGCTGATCAAAGCCCTGCGGGTGCGATCGCCAGCCACCCTTGCAGAGATTCCTGCCTACGCGCCGCTTGTGGATCGCATTCTCTTGGATGCCTATCATCCCCAGCAGCTGGGGGGTACGGGTCAGCCCTTTGATTGGACACTGCTTAAAGGCCTACAAATCCCTTGCCCTTGGTGGCTGGCGGGGGGGATTACGCCCGAAAACTGTCGGCAGGCGATCGCCCAAACTCAACCCCAGGGCATTGACCTGTCTAGTGGTGTAGAAAGCCGACCGGGCGTCAAGGATTTAGGTCGCGTGGCGGCGTTGCTGAGTAACCTAGGGATAAATGCAAATCATTCCCCGCACCCTGAGGGCACCCGCTTCTAGCTGCAACGCCTGAATGGCTACCCCTTCCCCCAAGTCAATGGCCACCGTGGGGTGAGGGTCACGTTCCCCTTGCCAGTGCACATTTTCCAGACAAAGCGTCCGCTCATCCTGTAGGCGCAGATGAGTCTTCAAATGCCAGTCCGCCTGCGCCCCTTGGGCATTCACCATCGAGAACACTAGGTTGAGGTAGCCAGCCCCCAATTCTCCCTGCGTATGCAGTAGTTGCCACTCTTGAAGATTCACCCCCCCTTTGCCCAAGCCCCGCTGATGCAGCAACTTCAACAGTTCCCGTAGGCCGGATTGCAGCAGGGGAGCACCTAAGGAGGCGTTGAGATCCTCTTGGCTGAAAACCAGTTCCCCCTGCACGGGCACGGCTGCCAACAGTTTGAGGGGTTTCCCTCGCAACACTTGTCCTAGATTGATCTGAATCTGTTCGGCTTGGACGGCTGCTTGGCGCAACTGAATGCCGCGATAACTGGCTTTTGTGGCCGCAACACGCACATGGGGTAAATATCCGCGCAGAATCTGGCGATCGCTCCCCTGAATCTGAATTTCTAGACCTGTTACCCCTTCCAACTGCGAGGATAACCACCAGTGCAAGGCGGGTTGCAAGATTCGTGGAATTAGCCCTCGTTCAGAAGTCAGAGACGGTGAAACAGCATTGAACTCTTCAGCTATTTCTGGCCCTGTGATTGACATAGCGACTCCTCACCCATGAATGCCCCCCTAGGCGGATTGGGGGTCAATTTGCCCATCTTAACGAAACGGGATGCTGATTTGGTCTTGCCAGTGGCAACTTTCCTAGTCTGTGAGAGCAGGGAGTCTAAGCACACGCCGATCGCCCTCCAAGCCCGCACAAGGGTGGGGGTGTGTCCCGCCGGGGGGATTTTGGCAGCGATCGCCTTTTGCCGACCTTCTTTTGGAATTCGGTGCTGGATTTAGGCCGAGAGGGTCACCAATAGGTGGGGATCCACCTTGAGGCGAGTGGCTAAGGTTTGTAGGTGACGGCGATCGCCCTCGGTAAGGTGCATGCCATTCTGGCGTAGTTCACCTATGAGGCTATAAAGCTGCTCCTGTGCCCGATCCAAATTCAGGTTCAAACCTAAAGCATCCCCGATTGTAATCAAGTCCTGAAGCAGCGGACACAACTGGCTAAGGGTGTCACCGTTGAGGTGATGGGCAAGGTAACGCAAGCCGGTGCTAATTTGCTGCTCGAGGGGCCGCTGTTGCTCCTGAAGGCTAAGGTGACAACCCAACAACCGCGCTTCACGGGCGATCGCCGCCAGTTCTGCTAAATGGCTGTGCAGATCTGCCAAGGGCAAATCACCGAGATCGCTGAGGTCTTGCTCTAAACTCCGCAAATGGCCAATGGCACGATGGGTCAACGCCACCGCCGCTGCCACCTGCAATTCTTGGGGCACACTCAGACCATCCCGCTGAAACCCCATGAGAATCCCATAGTTATCGCGATAGACTTGGGTATAAAGCTGATCCAAGCGGGTGAGGGTTTCCCGCGCCAGCACACCCATGAGGCGATGTCGTTCCTCTGCAAAGAGATCGTCCAAGTTGTAGGCCACGCCACCAAAGCGTTCCGTAATCGCCATAACCACCCGCGCCGCACTGCCCTGTTGGAAAACTTGCAGGAGATGGGTTTTAATTTGGCTATATTCGCGCCGCCCTTGGAAGGGTTGAATCGCGCAGTGGAAATCCCAGCCCCCCAAGTGCAAGACGGCAAAGATGAGCAGTTGTGACTCGGTTGTAATCGTTGAAGTAAGTTGAATCTGGCCGATCGCCAAGGTCAGGCTGCCCATGCGTTGTAGATGATAATCCCCCTGCTCAATCTCATAGCAGT
Source organism: uncultured Thermosynechococcus sp. (assembly GCF_937958135.1). Lineage (NCBI taxonomy): Bacteria > Bacillati > Cyanobacteriota > Cyanophyceae > Acaryochloridales > Thermosynechococcaceae > Thermosynechococcus > uncultured Thermosynechococcus sp. Next base: position 30,599 of record NZ_CALGOG010000017.1, read on the forward strand.
AGAGCTGGTGGTGGCGGGGGTAGCTATTGAAGAGGGAACTCATGGCATAGTGGGCGGCCACCTGCTGCAAGCTAATTTGAGCCGTTTTCACCAACTGGTAATAGACCCCTGCTCCATCGCCAAACTGCGGCACATTGCTGGGGGCAGCCCTCAGACGCTCAACAAACTCCGCTTCCAACTGCACGCCGGCAACATCCCCCGCAAGCTCGATCGCCCGTGCCGCATAGCGGAGAATCTGCACCCCCTCAGGCCGCGAGAGTTCATCGAAGAACCAACCACAACTGGTAAACATGAGCAGGGCATGGTGCTGCATCTCCAGCAGGCGTAGGGCATCAATTTGTTCGCTTTGACTCAGGGGACGGCGTTGATGTTGCGCCAAAAAGCGGTGCAAGGCTTCTGGGGAGCGATCGCCGATCACCTCTATGTAGGCATCGCGAGCCGCCCAAACATCCCAAAACAGTTCGCCTCCCAGGGTTTCATAGAGGTCAATTAGCTCATCCCGCAGCCAGTTCAACGCATTTCGCAATGGACGTCGCCACAGCTGATGCCACTCGCCACCGCCACCGCAGCCACAATTGTCCTGCCAGCGATCCACGCCATGGGCACAACTCCAAGCGGTCACCGGCTTGAGTTCTACCTCCCACGTGGGTGGAAACAAGCTCAGGTAATAGGCAAAGTTGGTGATTTGCCAGCCCCGCTGGGGAAATTCCACCTTAAAGGCATAGGCGAGGGCTTTTTCACCGCCATACTTGTGATGGCCAAAGGTCTCACCGTCGGTAGCAACGGCAATAATTTGACTGGGGCGATGGTCGCCACGCACGGCTTGTCCGATGCGTCCTGCCAGAAATTGTGAGCTGGTGAGCAGGTCACTAAAGCCCACATCTCGAGAAATGGGGCCATCGTAGAAGAAAATGTCTAGGTAATCGCGCCGGCGATCGCCCCCCGGCAAATAGCAGCGATAGGGACGGGTGGGGTCAATTTGGCCGCCGCTGACTTCAAGCCACTCCCCCTCCCCCCCAAGGGGACGACAGCGCTGAGCCTGGGAGGGGGCCAAAATGGTGAAGCGGATTCCCTCCTGAATCAGGGCGGCTACGGTTTCATAATCAATGGCCGTTTCCGCAAGCCACATCCCCTCCGGTTCGCGGCCAAACCGCCGCCGGAAGTCGGCCTTGCCCCAGCGAATTTGCGTCAGTTTATCGCGATAGTTGGCCAAGGGCAAAATGATGTGGTTATAAACTTGGGCGATCGCGTTGCCGTGGCCATTGAAGCGTTCACAACTGTGGCGATCGGCCTCAATAATCCGTTGATAGACCTCCAGATCGTAGCGTTCGAGCCAACTAAAGAGGGTCGGGCCAATATTAAAGCTCAGGTATTCAAAATTATTAACAATGTCAATGACCTCCCCGCGATCGTTAAGGATGCGGGCAAAGGCATTGGGGCGATAGCACTCGTAGTAAATCCGCTCGTTCCAATCGTGGAATGGCTGGGCACTGGGCTGATGTTCAATGGCATTGAGATAGGGATTTTCGCGGGGAGGCTGGTAGAAATGGCCATGGATTGTGACATACACCCCCAACGCTTGCAGTTGATCGGCGGCAGGGGAAAAAGCAGCGGGAGTAACCTCTGTCGAATCAAGCATGCAGATCAACCACAAGACAACATGTTTACTTTACTTTGATCCTCGATCCTCGGCGATCGCCCGCCTGTGGGGAAACTTTAAGCGCCGCAAGATTGAGCTACGCACCCCCTAGGGCACCACCAAGACCGGGCAGGGGGCCAAATTGATCACACGGCTGCTGACGCTTTCTTGGAATCCCTCCGGGGTGAGACCCGTTCCGCGGCAGCCCATAATAATCAAGTTGGCGTTGATCTCATCGGCCACATCACAGATAACAAAGGCAGGTTTGCCCCGCCGCAGCAATGTTTCCGCCACAATGGCGTGTTGGGCAAAGGCTTCCTTCACTCGATTCAAAAACTCGGCGATCGCCGCCTCTAGCTCCGCATCTGGTTCTGGCGTTTCCTCCACCGACAGTAGAAACAACTGACTCTGAAAAGTTTTGACCATTCCAACCACGGTGGGCATGGCTTCTTGGGTGTCACGGCTGCGGTCAATGGGAAAAAGAATCGTTTTGAACATAGAGTTCACCTCATTAGAGTCAAGTGGAAGGGCACGCCCTTGGGTAGAATGAGGGTCAGGTGAGGGACTTGTAGCGCATCACTCCATCGCTCGCCGGGATTGTTATCCCCCTAGTACTATCATCTACGTTTTAACGCATTTAGGAGGCTCTAGCGTGTCTAAAAAATCCGTGGCGCAGTTATCCACTGCCGACCTAGCAGGAAAGCGTGTCCTCGTGCGGGTTGATTTTAACGTTCCCGTTGATGAGAACGGCGTCATCACCGATGATACCCGCATCCGCGCCGCCCTGCCGACGATTCAAGACCTGATCGGCAAAGGTGCCAAGGTGATTCTGGTCAGCCACTTTGGCCGCCCCAAGGGCGTGGATGAGAAACTGCGCCTTACCCCCGTGGCTCAGCGGCTCTCGGAATTGCTCCACAAGCCCGTAGTCAAGTTGGATGACTGCATTGGGGACGCTGTAGTTGCCCATACCCAGGCAATGGCCAATGGGGATGTCTGTCTCCTCGAGAATGTGCGTTTCCATCCAGAGGAAGAAAAAAACGATCCGGAATTCGCCAAGCAACTGGCCGCCTGTGCGGAAGTCTATGTCAATGATGCCTTTGGCACTGCCCACCGTGCCCATGCCTCAACTGTCGGCGTGACCCAATACCTGAGTCCCTGCGTGGCTGGGTTTTTAATTGAGAAAGAACTGGAATATCTGCAAAATGCCATTGAGCGTCCCCGTCGCCCCTTAGCTGCGATTGTGGGTGGGTCTAAAGTGTCCTCTAAAATTGGTGTCATTGAAGCCCTTTTAGAAAAGGTAGATAAATTGCTAATTGGCGGCGGCATGATCTTTACATTTTATAAGGCGCGGGGTCTTAACGTAGGTAAGTCCCTCGTGGAGGAGGACAAACTGGAACTAGCCAAACACCTCGAAGCCAAAGCCCAAGCAAAAGGGGTAGAGTTGCTCTTGCCCACGGATGTGGTTGTGGCCGACAATTTTGCCGCCGATGCCAATAGCCAAGTGGTCAGTATCGAAGCCATTCCTGACGGCTGGATGGGTCTGGATATTGGGCCTGCTTCGATCCAGCGCTTCCAAGAGGCCCTCAAGGATTGCAAAACGGTGATCTGGAATGGCCCCATGGGGGTATTTGAGTTTGATCAATTTGCCAAGGGCACCGAGGCGATCGCCCGCTGTTTAGCCGACCTCACCAGGGAGGGCGTCTCGACAATCATTGGCGGTGGCGATTCCGTGGCCGCGGTTGAAAAAGTTGGCGTCGCCGAGCGCATGAGTCACATCTCCACCGGCGGCGGTGCCAGCCTTGAACTCCTCGAGGGCAAAGAACTCCCCGGCATTGCCGCCTTAGATGATGCCTAGGGAATAAATCATTGCCCACGATCTAAATCTAATCATTAAATTTTTGAATGCCCCATTGCCTGATCTATGGGGCTTTTTTGTCCTCTGAAGGGAGATTTCGGCCTTTGGATACCATGATTTGTTAATTTTTCTAACAACTGCCGCTGCCCTCAATCCTCGCCGCAAAGGGAATAGAATATGCCAAAGGTCTCATGGATCAAGGGTTTGAGGGCTTTCTAATGGATAAAAGTGCCTGAAAACCACATATCTTAAAGGTTTCAAGGTTCCAGTTGGGGTCTGACTATTCTAGAATGAGGCTTGAAACCAAGAATAGGCAAGGGTTTCGTGCCTTTCACTCGTTTGTTAGCCAATCAAACAAACTTTAATGTTTCTATGGAGTTATCCCCATGAATAAAGCTGAACTTGTGGATGCTGTGTTTAATCGTGCCCATAGCGCCAACAACGTCACCAAAAAGCAAGTCGAGGCGATTATCTCAGCCACCGTCGAGGAAATCATGGAGGCAGTGGCCAAGGGAGAAAAAGTGACCCTTGTAGGTTTTGGTGCCTTTGAACCGCGGGAGCGCAAAGCTCGAGAAGGGCGCAACCCAAAAACGAAAGAAAAGATGCAAATTCCCGCCACAAGGGTACCCGCCTTTTCGGCAGGGAAACTTTTTAAGGAAAAAGTCTCTCCTGCTACAGCTTCTGAACCCGCAGCCAAGGGCAAAAAAAAGTAGTCTGAATGCCTCCACGCCACGGTGGCAATTTAGCTTGGGCGGCAGCGATCGCGGGCTGTGCTCCCCAGGAAATCCTAGATTTTTCCGCGAGTCTCAACCCTTGGGGCCCTCCTGCCTCAGTGATAGCCGCCCTTCAGGCGGCGCTGCCCACAATTCGTGACTATCCGGATCCCGATTGCCGTGTTTTGGTGGATGCCCTTGCCGCAGGCCATGAACTGCCGAGGGAGTATTTTTTGGTCGGCAATGGCACCGCTGAGCTGTTGACGTGGGTGGGGCGTGAGTGTGCGGATCGCCGACGAGTTTACTTTATTACCCCTGCCTTTGCCGACTATCGGCGGGCACTGACAGCTTTTGCCTGCCCCACTGTCCCCATTGCCTTAACCCAAGTGCAGACGGGTTTTGGGGCGATCGCTCCCTCCCTGACGCCCAAGGATGCCATCCTCATCAACAATCCCCATAACCCCAGCGGCCACCTCTGGTTGCGCCACCAGCTTCAACCCTTGCTAGAAACGGGTGCTCTAGTGGTGGTGGATGAGGCCTTTATGGACTTTTTGCCCCCCTCCGCCAGTGAATCCCTCATCGGGTTTGTGCCTCGCTACCCGAATTTGATTGTGTTGCGATCGCTAACAAAGTTCTATAGCTTGGCGGGTCTGCGCTTAGGGTATGGCGTCTCCTCGCCGCAGCGGTGGCAACGCTGGCGATCGTGGCGAGATCCCTGGAGTGTGAACAGCTTGGCAATCATTGCAGGAGTGACTGCCTTGGGCGATCGCCCCTTTCAGGAACAGACTTGGACATGGCTGCCTCCAGCACGTCAGGCCTTTGGGGAAGCTCTGAATGCTGTCCCTGAACTGAACGTAGTGACCGAGAGCAAGGTGAACTTTCTACTCCTCCAAGCAACAGACTCGATTTTGCCCCTGCAAACCTATCTCCTTCAAGAACATCGCATTCTAATTCGCGATTGTTGCAGCTTTCCTGAATTGGGTGCCGCCTACTTTCGAGTGGCCGTGCGCCGCAACATTGAAAATGAGCGACTCCTAGAGGCTTTGCGTACCTACTACCAACGCTCCTAGGAATTGCATCCCCAAAAGCCAAGGTGATATATTAGCGATACCTAAGGGGGCGTGGCGGAATGGTAGACGCTGCGGACTTAAGCAATTGAGCCTTAGTAGAGAAATCTATTAAGTGAATGCTCTCAAATTCAGGGGAACCTACGTCTGTCGCCGGACAGATATGGCAATCCTGAGCCAAGCCGTTTCTCAACCCCCAAACCTTAGGGAAACGGAAGGTGCAGAGACTCGACGGGAGCTACCCTACCGTAGATGTTCTACGCGGGTAAAGGGAGAGTCCAATCCTCAACACCCAAGGGGTGGTCGCGAAAGCGGCAGGAGGATGAAAATCCGTTGACCTTAAACAAGTCGTGAGGGTTCAAGTCCCTCCGCCCCCACCAAACCATTTTCCAAAGGGTCATCCTTGGCTGATCCCTTCTTAGGGCGCGATGAAAGCAGAGTACCAGCAACGACAACAGCAGTTTTTAGAGAAATTAGGCACGGGTGTCGCTGTTTTCTGTAGTGCCCCGCGCGCCATCATGCACAATGATGTGGACTACAACTTTCGCCAAGATAGTAATTTTTACTATCTCACGGGGTTTAATGAGCCAGAGGCGGTTGCTGTTTTTGCACCGAACCACAGTGAGCATCGCTATGTCCTCTTTGTGCAGCCCAAGGATCTCAGCCAAGAGATTTGGACAGGGGCCCGCCTTGGGGTAGAGGCCGCCAAGGAACAACTAGGGGCAGATGCGGTATATCCCATCGGCGAGCTAGAGCAACACCTCCCCGGCTATTTAGAGACAGGGGATACGTTGTACTACCACTTTGGTCATCACGATCGCTTTAATCAACTCATTCTCAAGCACTACCAACGACTGCTAGCCGGCCTACCCAAACGGGGCACAGGCCCGCGCAGTATTGCGGATCCGAGTATTCTTTTGGCTCCCATGCGGCAGATTAAATCGGCAGCCGAGCTGGCTTTGATCCGTCAGGCGATCGCCATTAGCGTTGAAGCCCATCAGCGTGCCCGTGAAGTGGCTGCCCCCGGCCGCTGGGAATATGAAATTCAGGCGGAAATCGAGCATCTATTCCGCCTTCGGGGAGGCGATGGCCCTGCCTACCCCTCAATTGTGGCCTCCGGACCGAATGCCTGTGTACTTCACTACACTGAGAACCAACGGGAGATGGCGGCAGGAGACTTACTTTTAATTGATGCCGGCTGTGCCTACCGCTATTACAACGCCGACATTACCCGCACTTTTCCCGTGAGTGGCCAGTTCAGTGGGGAACAAAAGGCGATCTATGAGATTGTCTTGGCAGCCCAAAAAGCAGCTATTGAGCAGGTGCGACCGGGGAATACGTACAATCAAATCCACGATGCGGCTGTGCGGGTGATTGTGGAGGGTTTAGTTGACCTTGGTCTGCTGCGGGGCGAAATTGAGGCCCTCATCAATGAAGGCAAAGAGAACAACACCCAGAAATATCGCACCTTTTTTATGCATGGCACCGGTCATTGGCTGGGTCTGGATGTCCATGATGTGGGTCTTTACAAGTACAACAAGGACACATGGGTAACACTGCAACCGGGTCAAGTGCTGACGGTGGAGCCGGGAATCTATATTCATCCTGAAGCAACTCCCGCCGAGGGACAACCCGAGATTGGCGATCGCTGGCGGGGCATTGGGGTGCGCATTGAAGATGATGTCCTAGTTACGCCGGAGGGACACGAAGTCCTGACGGCGGCTGTACCTAAATAATCACCTACCGTGCCCCTATCTTCTGGTTAAACTCCTTTGATAAACCTATGGCTCTCGCATCATCTCTCCCTGAGGGTTATTTTTCCCCTGACTGGCTGCTCAAGCTCCTGCTCCCTGCTATCAAAGAAGGTCGGCAGTGGGGATCCCGATTTCTCCGTGATCCTCGCTGGGGGGGCGATCGCGATCGCATGGCCAAGCACGCAATTTATGAAGCCACGCTCTGGTCGGTGGGTTCTGGGGTAGCCACTGGTGTCATTGGCTTGGCCGGTGTGCCCCTAGACGTTGCCTACTTCTACCACGCCCAAGTTAAGCTGGCAGCAGCACTATTCACCATCCACGGCTTGGACACCGAAGATCAGGCTGTGCTGATGATCCTAATTCCTGCTGCCTTAGGGGTAACGGCCGCTGAACTGGCAAACTACTTTGGCAACCAATTTTGTCGGCAAGTCTTCAAAACCTTGAGCCGACGGGCTGCACAGAAGAATTTATCTCCAGTACTGATCTCGGTATTTAAGCAGCTTCCGCGTCCCCTCTTGCGGCAGATTGTCGGCAAGGCCTCAAGCAAAAGTTCTACTCTCCCTGCACGGGCGGTTCCTCTGATGAGTGCCGTGATTGGTGGCACCACGAATGCCATCATGATGAACATTTGCGGTCATGGCGTGTGTGCGGTTATCAAAACGTTTCGCTCCCCCGCCGTCAATTAGGTGTCTTGGAGAGGCTCAGATTCTAGAACCGTTTTCAGCGTTGCTGCCAAGGGAATCGCCAGCAGAATTCCCAAGAAACCCGCCACCCGTCCGCCAATGAGCAGAGCGATAAACTGCCAGAGGGGATTCAGTCCCATCAAGTGCCCCAACAACTTGGGGGTAAGCACATTGTCCTTAATTTGCTGCAAGACCACGGCGATCGCCAAAATATTTAAGGCCAGCCAGGCATCTTGAAACAGGATGAGCAGTGTCACCAAACCAATGCCTAAGGTCGCCCCCACCACGGGAATGAGCTGGACAACACCAATGATCAGAGCAAAAAGAAAGCCAAAATTGACGTTGAAGGCGATCATAAAGGGAATGAGGGCAAGAAACATAAACAGCCCCAGAAAAAGCTGCGCCGAGAAAAAACTGCGAATATTTAGCCGTAGGGAATAATCTACAATCTGTCGCCAAGGCTTGGGCACTAACTTCATTAAGCCGCGCCAAATCTCACTGCCATAAAAGAGCATATACACCGTTAAAATCAGCACCAGCAGCACATCCACAAACTTAGTCAGCGTGGTAATGGCAACACCGGGCAACAGGGCGGCAATCCCTTTGAGTTGGATCGTCAGCTCCTCCATCAAGTCATTTACCCCCACAGGAAAGCGATAGCGATGCAGGAGTTGATCCAGATGGCGCAAATTTTGATTGCTGGTATCTGCGAACTCTGGCAGTTGATTGAGAAGTTCCTCCGCCTGTTGAATGGCAAGGGGCAGCAGCAAGAGCACCAAGATACCGGCGACCAAAAGGGTAATCAGTAACACGAGGGCGATCGCCTGCCGTCGGTGCAGACCACGAGCACAAAGACGAATGACCACTTGATTGAGCAAAAACGCCAAGATGGCGGCAATGACAAGGAGATTAATTGGATACTCAAAATAGAGGTAAACTTGCTCTGCCACCCAGAGGTTCAGGACAATCAGAGGCCCTGCTAATAAATAGGCAAGATACTGTTGCCAGCTCTCCGGAGGGCAAGGCCATCTCATGGAAATCTAGGTTGAACGACTCCTAGGCAGGCGAGTGTATAACCAATTGCCCAGCACCAGCAAGCCCACAATTGCCAGTGTGCCCCAGCCTAAGGGACTCGGATACCAGTAGGCCGCCTCAAGGTGATTGA
>NZ_CALGOG010000018.1:0-8711 GCF_937958135.1 uncultured Thermosynechococcus sp.
TACGACCGCCGGGGTCAGCCCCATGCGACTGACATCCACATAGAACTCCAATTCAGGGTGGTAGTATAACCAATCTTGGTAATGCTGCCAAAGAGCCAAAGCATCCATAAAAATACTCTCGCGCTACGATCTCAGCGTACGTGAATGCTCCGCTCATGACGCTTTGCGTCCATAAGCGGCTTCCCAATCCCATAGGAGAGAGAGGGTGACCGGCATTCTCGGTGTAGCGCAGGAACTTTTGCCTTTCGCTACCTGCCCATCCTTTCGGTGGGTCAGCTTTAGTTTATAGGCCAAGTATCGAGCCGCGATGTTGTAGCTGGCGGAAAGATCGGCATTGTACTGTTTGCCGTTGGCAAACGTTGCTAGCTCGTACTGGGTCTTAGATCGTTGCACCTTGCCACTGCCGTCATAGACCCAAGATGATGTGCCTTTGGGGGGAACTTGACGCTCATCCCGCTAACGCCAAAGCATATAGCAGGAGATTCCCCGTTCACAGAGTCTTGGCTAGATGCCCCAAAGGACATCCCCGCCAGAACCTCTCCAGGGGCATTTTCAGCACTGTCCGCCCGACAGCGCTTCTCAAAGAGCATTATAACCTTTAGTCGCTTCTAATGTCACTTAGCCGCCGCTTCACCACCCCCCAAGCCTGCGGCTATGGGCGGAGCACTGCGACGGATTTTGGTAGTTCTTCCCTTCTTTCTACCCCTTCAAACCGTCGTTCAGGACTTCTTGCTTTGGCGGCTTTAGCGACGACATATATTCTTCCTTGATTCCTTGTGGTAGAGTTGACCGTGTTATAAATCTCAAGGTCTGGCGCCAACCTAAAGACTAAGCGATTAGCTGGCTCAGTGCGCAACAATAGCATATGAGGCATATGAGACTGTTGTGGTGTACGCAGACTTGCAGATAGCGAGCACTATTAAAAGCAGTACCCAAGGACATTGGGGAACCGCCTCGAACGAGAGAACGACTAAGGAAACGGCCACCTCTATGGTGGAGGGGTAACCTGAGACTGTAGGTGGCGTCACTGAACCAGTAATAAGAATCCGCCAGCTTTAGCCTGTGGGAGTACATCAAGCAAAGTGTTAGCCGTGAAAAAACAACGTTGGTTTCTCCTGTTAGTCAGCTTGGTCTGTGGGGTGGCGATCGCCCTTCATCCCGTTGCCGCACAGGCGCAAAACCTCTGGCAGCGGTTGCTGTTGCAGGGAATTCAGGTCATCCAACTCTCGAATATCTCACCCCGTCAAGAGGTAGCTTTGGGGCAACAAATTCATGAGCAGATGCTACGTCAAGGGATGCGCCTTGTGCAGAATCCTGCGGCTCAAAACTATGTGAGTAGCATCGGCGCCCGCTTGGTGAGTGTGGGCGAACGCCGGGGACTTCCCTACCAATTCCACATCATCCAAGACCGCCAAGTGAATGCCTATGCGACGATGGGGGGCTTTGTCTATGTCACCACAGGACTGATGCAGCGGGCAGAAAATGAGGCAGAACTGGCCAGTGTCATTGCCCACGAGATCGGCCATATTGACCAGCGCCATGTAATTCGCCAACTACAACAGATGGCGATCGCCCAGGGTGTAATGACGGCTGTGGGCTTGGATCGCGATCGCGGACTCCAAATGGCCATGGAACTAGCCTTTCGACGCCCCCGCAGTCGAGAGCAGGAGCTAGAGGCCGATCGCTATGGGCTGGGGCTGCTGGCCCGCAGTAACTATGATCCACGGGCCATGGTGACGTTTCTCCAGAAACTACAACGGGAGGGAGGGGCACCGCCGACGATATTGAGTACCCATCCTGCGCCCCGCGATCGCCAGCTAATTGCCGAAAATTTAATCCGCTCTGGTTTCAGCAATGACTGTGTTGTCAGCCCCCAGCCCCTGTGTGGCACAGATACTTTAGCCTATCAGCAACAACTGCGCTCGTTCTAATCTTGCTTAACAGGCCAACAGGTTACGCCAGCGGGCATAGCGTCCCAAGGCGGTAAGGGGAAAGTGCTGCTGGTAATAGTGGTATTTCAAGTAAAAGTGGCAGGGAAAGCCCGTGCCGGTGAAGTAATCCTCGTGCCATGTACCATCCGGGCGCTGCGTTTGCAGCAGGTAAGCTACACCTTTTTCAATCGCCTCTGTGGCGTAGTCCCCCGTGGCATCGCCGGCGGCCAAAAGGCCAATGAGCGCCCACGCCGTTTGGGATGCAGTGCTCTCTCCCTTGCCCTTGAGGGAAGGATCACTGTAGCTCCAGCAGGTTTCACCCCAGCCACCATCGGCATTTTGACACTGCACCAGCCACTCAGCGGCACGGCGAATGCGCCAGTGATCGTAGCGAGGAGCCACAAGGGAAAGGGCAGTTAGGACACCACTGGTGCCATAAAGATAGTTCACCCCCCAGCGGCCAAACCAACAGCCCTCCGGTTCCTGCTCGTTGCGCAAGTAAGCAAGGGCACGCTCAAGAGCACCACTCTCGAAGTTCAACTGACAGCGCCCCACCATCTCCAGCACCCGCGCGGTGACATCGGCAGTATTCGGGTCAATCATTGCCTTGAGATCGCCATAGGGAATGGCATTGAGCCAATCTTGGTCATTGTCCACATCAAAGGCTGCCCACCCCCCCGGCCGACACTGCATTGAGGCAATCCAAGCAACTGCCCGCTCAATGGCTCGCCGCTTTAGGTTTTCGTTGGGCAGTCTCACCGCGTGAAGTGCCATCACCACCACTGCTGTATCATCCACATCGGGGTAGAAGCGATTCTCAAATTCAAAGGCCCATCCCCCCGGCTGACCTTTTTTGTTTTTTACGTGCCAGTCCCCATAGTCAAGGATTTGCTTGGAGAGCAGCCATTCGCCGGCTTTGACCAGGGCGGGATGATCGGGAGCAACACCTGAATCCACCATGGCCCGCATCACCAAAGCCGTATCCCAAACGGGGGAAACGCAGGGCTGCACGCGATACTCAGTCTCTGTTTCAATGGCAAAGCGATCCACCGCTGCCATGCCCCGCTGTACAATGGGGTCATCAACAGCATAGCCAAGGGCACGCAGCGCCAAAAGGGAGTTGAGCATGGCGGGAATAATGCCGCCCCAGTCGCCACTGGCTTCTTGATGCTCTAGCACCCATTCTTCGGCCGCCTTTAGCCCCTGTTCTCTGAAGGGATGAATGTTCAAGGCTTCAAGGAGTTTGAAGGCGCTATCGAGACCGACAAAGACATCACTCCAATCTCCCTGACGCGGCAGTTCCCAGACCACGTTTGCCCGTCCTTCGGTATAGAGTTCATCGAGGGTAATAGGGGGGTTCATCCCATAAACGGGCTTGCGATCCATGACAATTAACAGCGGCACGGTGCTACTGCGCGCCCAACTGGACATTTCATAAATGGTGAAGGGACTGCCCTCGGGCAGGAGCATGATCCAAGGGGGTAGGGAGGGAATCCCCCGCCAGTCGTAGCAGCCAATCAGCGCAAGGTGTAGCTTCGTAAAGATACGGGTTTTGCTAATGCCGCCGCGGGCGAGGATAAATTGCCGTGCTTTGACCAAGGCCGGATCCTCTTCGGGAACCCCCAAAAGCCGCAGACCCATGTAGGCCTCAACACTGGTGCTGAGATCGCCGCCATCGCCGTAAAACAGCTCCCAACCGCCGTGATCCCGCTGCTGGTTGCGCAAATACTGTTCGGCTTTGGCCAAGGGCAACCGCTGCTCTGTTCCCCAGATTTTATGGAGCAGGATCACCTCTGCGGTCATGGTGACGTTGGACTCCAATTCTGCCCACCAGTAGCCCTCGGTATATTGCTGGGAGAATAAAAACTTTTGACTTGCGTGAATTGCCTGTTGCAGTTGTTTTGGGTCAATGACAGCGGCAAATTGAGTTTGCATGATTCCTCGGCTGTTGGACTCTTGGTTAGTTTAGCGGGGGCGATCGCCCCCTCGCAAGCGCCCTAGAGTTGGGGTAGGATCGAGGGTATGTCTTTGCGTCAACACCAGCATCCTTTGATTCAACGGCTTGCCGATCGCATTGAGCAGATTTGGCGGACTGCTTTGCCCCTAGCCCCCTACGCCCTGCCTGAGGATCTCGGTTATGTGGAGGGCAAACTAGAGGGGGAGCGGCTAACAATTGAGAACCACTGCTACCAGGCGCCGCCCTTTCGGAAACTTCACTTAGAACTAGCACGGGTGGGGGAGAGCCTCGATATTTTGCACTGCGTCATGTTTCCAGAACCCCACTACGATCTGCCAATGTTTGGTTGTGATCTTGTGGGTGGCCGCGGACAAATTAGTGCCGCGATTGTTGACCTCTCCCCTGTGACGGGGCAGTTGCCCGCTGCCTATACATCCGCCTTAAGTGCTTTGCCGAAGCTCACCTTTAGTCAACCGCGTGAGTTGCCCCCCTGGGGACATATTTTCTCGCCTTTTTGTCTTTTCATTCGGCCACAGGGGGACAGGGAGGAACAGCAATTTCTAGATCGTATTGGCGAGTACCTCACACTCCACTGCCAACTCAGCCGGCAAGCTGTGCCCACAGATCACCCGGAAGCAGTGATTGCGGGGCAACGCCAGTACTGTCACCAGCAGCAGCAGAACGATAAAACCCGTCGTGTTCTTGAAAAGGCATTTGGCAGGGCTTGGGCAGAACGCTACATGACAACAGTACTCTTTGATGTGCCCACTCTTTCAGGCTCTCGTTCCCCTGAAGTGGATTAGCCTAGGAGGGAGCCAAACTTTTTCCATATTCTCTTCTATATTGTCAATGTATTGTCATTGTGGCTTTGGTCGTCAATGGGATGGCTGATTAGCGGCGATGTGGCACTGGCAAACCACTGACCTTGGGCGTTTTCTCACCTGTGATCTGCTGCAGGGGTTTGCCCACGGTTTCTTTAGTCGGGATTGGCAAGGCCAGGATTTGACTACTCTAACTGCGGCTTTAGGAGTGAGGGCAACTCCTTTACGCACTCAACAGGTGCATAGCGATCGCGTTGCCTTGGGAACAGAAGTTCTCACCAGTGAGGAACGCTTGGCAGCCGATGCCCTTGTGGCCACAGAGCCTAATCAAGCCCTCTGGGTTTGTAGTGCCGACTGTGTACCCTTGCTGATTGCCGATGTCGCCAGTGGACGGGTGGCGGCGATTCATGCGGGGTGGCGGGGGACAGCAACCCAAATCTCTCGAGCCACGCTCCGGCAGATGCAAGCATTGGGCAGTGATCTGGCTAATTTACGGATTGCCATGGGGCCTGCCATCCGCGGTGAAGTCTATCAAGTGGGGCTGAATGTTGCCCGTGCCTTGGGCCAGACTATTCTTGAGGGGGTAACGGAAACTATTGAGCGCGATGATCTCTATCAACGTTTCGCCGCTTTAGACCCAGAGGCAGTCTTTCTTGATCCTGAGGCGGGGCGACTGCGGCTGGATGTGGCACGGGTGAATCGTTTGCAACTGTTGCAATTGGGATTAAGGGAGGAGCAGATTGCCCTGTGTCCCCACTGTACGTTTCGCGAGGCTGAATCCTTTTTTTCCTATCGCCGTGAACGTCTAAAGCAGGTGCAGTGGTCAGGAATTGTCAGTCGGTTAGTATGATTGGCATTGCAACACAAGAGGCTGTGGTGAGATCGTGGGGCGATCGCCACTGCCAGTCCCCCGCCCTTCCTGCCCTAGTCTGTGTTCTTGGCTTTACGGAAACAGCATTAATTCCGGGAATCTCGGCGGCGGGTCAAACCCCCAGCGATCGCCGGCGCACCGCCCTAGCGGACGGCGAGTTCCTGCTGCGAGGTATTCAACCCCACTACCACTATCCTCTACCACCCCTGACGGCGGGAGCCTCCCCTGCCCTCATTAGTCGTGCCCTCATTGAGGCTTTGGCGTTGCCCCTCTACGTCTTTGATGCCGGTTTACCCCTACCGCCTCTGCCGGAGATGATTCACTTGGGGGGCACACCGGCGCGCTGTCTCACCACGGGTCAGGCCATGACAGCCCAAACCGTAGTGCACCTCTGGGAACAGGGATGGTTTTGGGGGGCCAAGCTCAGTAGTGAATATCCGTGGCTCATCATTGCTGAATGCGTAGTGGGCGGTACAACCACTGCCCTTGCCCTGTGCGAAAGTTTGGGGATTGCTGCTCGCGACTGTGTGGGCAGTAGCCATCGCCAGAGCAACCACGAACAAAAGTGGCAACTGGTGCAACAGGGGCTGGCCCATCTCCCTGCTGAGGCCGATCCTTTCACCTGTGTCGCGGCGATTGGCGATCCAATGCAGGTGGTGGTTGCCGCTATGCTGCTGCGAGCCAGTCAAACCTGTGGTGTGTTGCTAGCGGGGGGGTCACAAATGATGGCGGTCTATGCCTTAGCGCGAGCGATCGCCCAAGAGCGTCAGCTTCCTTGGCATCCCGCCCAAATTGTGGTGGGCACCACCCGCTGGCTGATTCAGGATCGAACGGCTCAAATTCAGCGGTTGGCAGAGCGTGCCCGGTGTCCGCTCCTTTACACTCAACTGGATTTCAGTCTATCCCGTCATCCTGCCCTGCGTGCCTATGAGCAGGGGTTTGTCAAGGAAGGTGTTGGTGCCGGGGGCTGTGCGATTGCTGCCCATCTGCTGGCGGGCTGGAGCAATTCAGAAATGGTGAATATTATTGACAGGTTGGGCGATCGCTATCACGCCTCCGGCGGTTCACTCATCGCTAACTGACAGGCCGCAAGACTGGCACTGCTGTACATCTGCTCTAGGGTGGCCATGAACTGTGCCACTTCACTGGGCACCTCATGGGGAAAGGGGGGTAACACTGACAGCACAGCATAGGGTTGACCACTGGGAACCAGCACCACTAACTCTGGGGGTAGGGGCTGGCGATATTGGCAAAAAGAAGCATCGGTTTTGGGCGGCTCATAAAGGGGTGGGGGGGCGGGCACAGGAGAGGGAGTTGTTGCCCGATAGTGGCGTAGGCGCTGGAGAATCTCCTCTTTGGTTTTGCCCCGCAACTGAAAGAGTAAAAAGGGGTCTTCGTTGAAGTACTGCCCCAGTAAATAATAGACGGCGCCAATATGCTTGCAGGGATTCACCGGATCAGGGCAATTGCAGCGGCTGTGGATGTCAAATTTGGTAAAGGGAAATAAACTCAGTCCGGCTTGGGTAAAGACTTCTTCAATACTGGGGGGCAGCTCCCCCGCTAGGAGTTTGGCGGCATAGAAAGCTTTTTGTGCCATGCCATCAATGACATATTGCCACTGCTCTTCACTAAAGGCATCCAAATGCAGTTTGACGTGATAGGGTTCAGGAGCTGTGCCCTGCACCTGGGCATGGACTTGGTTGCCCTTGAATTCCAATGTGAGAACCCGTCCTTCGCGCACATAATTGCGTGCCCGCTCTAGCCGTCGGCGCCAACCAAAGGACTCTAGGACACCAATCCAACGTTCACTCCACCAATGTTGACGCCCTTGGGCACTGTCACCATCGCTCACCTCAACGACGGGTTCAGAGGCCACCGTTGTTGTCGTTGCATCATGGGTGGTGGAAGGGAACTGCTGCTTTTGCTTTTGTTTGAGACTGGCAGCTTTGCGGGTAATTTTGAGAATCTGGGGCTGTTTCATGGGTCATATCCCACGGCGATTCCTTCTATCATAGGCTGCTGGTCTAGAGGATGAGATCAATCTCCCACGTGGTCACATCCCATGTTTGTAAGACATACTCGTTTCGGTGCTGACGAATCAACCAGAGGTGGCGATCGCCCGTAAAGCCGAGGCCATAAATCTCCTGTTCACTTTCAGCCGTGCCGACAATTTCACCGCTGTGGGTGACTAAATGCAAACGATGACGACCCGCCACCACGTAACCCCAGGGTGTGGCACAGAGAAATTGAGGACGAAATCGCAGGCCCAAGCGTTGAACCCGCCAAGGCCGCAAATGTAAGAGCACCAACAGGGGCTGTTGCGGATGCTCCTCAAACGCTGCGAGTTGCCATGGCTGGTGATGGGCAGGGGTGAACAATGTCAGGGGAACAGGTAGTTGGGTGTGTAGTCGCCAGTGTCCGCGGCGGTCGAACAGTTGAAAATGGGTTGTGGAATGTTCCGTTTCAGGATGCTGGGATCGACTGATCACCAAGCCATAGCGACGATTGACCAGGAGCGTCTCCACAAAAGTCTGTCCATGCCATTGACAACGGAGAGTCCGCTGCCCTTGACCATTCATGAGTTGGATATAAAGCTGTAGTTCCGCTGCTGCACTCTCAATCTGGGTTTCTGCACACCAGTAACCGGTGGCATCAATGGTGAATCGGTTCAAGGTAGAGTGAAGACGACAGTCTATGGGAATAAGCTGGTCATGAATGCAGAACAGTTGGGGGGGCAGCCCATTGAGTTGCAGCCAAGCACTCACTTCACCGCCATAGAGTTGACGCGGCAGCGGTGGTAGCGGCCATTGCCCCACCTCTTCTGGCCCAGTCTCCCTAGCTTGCCAAGCCCAGAGGCGATCGCCCACCACGCCATAGAACCCTGTGGCCGTACCGGCAACTTGTTGGGGCGGTCTTGCTAAAGAGTAGCCCTGGGGTTCCCCCAGCCAAACCGCCGCCGGCGCCTTGGAAAACAACAGCGGCTGCTCATGACGCTCTGCTTCGATCACCTCTAGGGCTAATTGCACCGCCATCGTCATTTCCGCTGCACTTTTATACCGTCGCTGCGGTAATTTATCCAAGGCTTTGGTGAGGATGCTCCGCACTAGAAAGGGCAGTCCTGCCGGCAGCGC
>NZ_CALGOG010000019.1:0-43013 GCF_937958135.1 uncultured Thermosynechococcus sp.
GTAACAGATTGCTGCTGGGCGTGCGATGAAGTGTATTTTAGACCTAAAATCCAGAAAATTTGCTGGGTAATTGCTTCATATTGTTCAATGGAAATCAAATCTTTTTTCTGATGTAAAAGAATCAGCCGACTCAATTGTTCAGTGACGGTGGCCAACTCCTGTGGGTCAGGGTAAAGACTCTCCAGTACAGCGTATAAATCTGCTTCTGCATTTGCCACTAGCCCCGCACCCTCATAAATGACAGGCTTGAGAAGTGGCTCGTATTGCCGCAACAATCGCCGCAGGTAATAGATCATTGAAATTGATAAGCCGGGAATTGCCACTGAACCAATCTCCTTAGTTCTGAGTTAGGGAACAGGAAAATTACTGACTAATCCTTGAGTCAGCAATAATTACAACAATTAAATCTTGCACCTACGCCGATAGTTGTTACCTAAGCTACAACTCCCCCCCATACTATCAACTGACTCACAGCCTAACCTTGAACTCAGGGAAGCCATTTTTAGACTAACCTCGATAATTGTTCAACGACAATAGTCTAGGAATTTCCTATAGTTCTGTCAATTAGTTTTTGTGTTAGGGAATACCAAGCAACTCTACTTTTAGAAAGCTTAAGATTTAATTAATATTCTATAGGTGGCTTAATTGACATTCATTAATTGATCCGAAAAATATCCATTAAATGATCTAAATAATTAATTTTGAGATGTTTGAGTCTCACCTTGAGATTAATGATCATTTATTACTCCCCTCGCTAAAGCATAAATTTAATCTCGACAGAAAATTTATCAATCCAAAGCTGGCCAAAAGAGCACTTCAACTTTGGGATTGTTTCTAAATTATCCTAGAACTTTGATCACTCATTCTTCAACACTGCACGGCCATTCTTGTTTTTTAATTAATAACTGAGATAAGTGAGCGGTTAAATAATTCAGAATTATTTAAGCTTCCTAGGATCCTTAACTATCTTCCTTCCGCGAATATTCCACCGCCAAGGAGAGGTCTTAAATTTGGCTGAGACCTAGCGGCAAAGTCTGCCGAGCAATCTAGCTCACTTTAGCTT
Organism: uncultured Thermosynechococcus sp.; assembly: GCF_937958135.1. NCBI lineage: Bacteria > Bacillati > Cyanobacteriota > Cyanophyceae > Acaryochloridales > Thermosynechococcaceae > Thermosynechococcus > uncultured Thermosynechococcus sp. Next base: position 1,064 of record NZ_CALGOG010000019.1, read on the forward strand.
TCAATTGGTGGCCAGAAGAGAAAAGCTTTCTGGCTCTCTGCTGTATCCATAGCCATTTACGTTAAATTTTGGCAGGGCACACTAGTGTACAAAAAAGCCCACAATTAGCAGCGGAATAAAAAGACTCAGCGCCACAATCAGCAGTAAATTTTCTGGCTCGACATTGATGATCATGGGTTGATTGTTCTTTTTTTGGGGGTCAAGATCAGTCATCGCAGGATACCCAAGGGATACCCCTACCCTAACAAACGCTGTCGCAGTCTTTGCAAATGTTAAGCAGCCCTTGCAAATGTCAATCACTCGCAAGAATCCGCTATGATACTGTCAGGTGCCTAAATAAGCGGGGATCCCTATGCAGTGTCCCTATTGTTGCCATACGGATAGTCGCGTTCTGGAGTCTCGATCGGCAGAGGGGGGTCAAAGTATTCGACGGCGTCGGGAATGCCTTAAGTGTGGCCGTCGCTTTACCACCTACGAGCGGATTGAGTTTGTACCCATCACGGTCATTAAGCGCAATGGCGATCGCGAGTCCTTTGATCGCTCGAAATTGTTGCGGGGGATTATAACTGCCTGTGGCAAAACAAACATTCCCCAGCAAAAAATTGAAGCTCTGGTGGATGATATTGAAGCAGATTTACAGTTGCGATCGCGCCGCGAGGTCACGAGCGCAGAAATCGGGGAGGCAGCACTCCAGCGGCTGCGCCATCTCAGCGAAGTGGCCTATGTCCGTTTTGCCTCTGTTTATCGCCAGTTCCAAGGGATTAGTGATTTTGTTGCCGAATTAGCTCATCTGCAACAAACACCCGCCTCTCCAGAGTTGGTGACGGCCTCCCGCTCCTAGAGAGACTTCATGGGTAAATCGGCATTGATGGTCTCAATGAGGCGTTGTTCTTCGTTATTGATTTCGCCAATGTAATGATCAAAAATTTGGGCTAGGCGCGGTTCATAAAAGCGGTGCAGGCTATAGTTGGGGGTAGCGGGGAAGCCTCGCCGTTTTTTATGTCGTCCTCCTGCGCCGGGGTCAAAGCACTGAATCCCCTGGGCGATCGCCCACTCAATGGGTTCGTAGTAGCAGGCATTAAAGTGAAGGCAATCAATTTCACGGGCACTGCCCCAATAGCGACCGTAAAGATTAGTCCCCTTGGTAATACAAAAGGACATGGCAATGGGGTGCTGAGCACCGCCGTTGGGATAGGCAGCAAAGAGCACCACTCGATGGCGATAGCGATCGGCGAGAGCCTCAAAAAACTGCCGTGTCAGATACTTGCTCCCCCACCAGCCAAATTTGTCGCAGGTATCGGCATAGAAATCGTACATCTGTCGCAGGAGGCTGCGGCTCACCTCCTCTCCCTGATGCACCCGAAACGTCAGATCCGCTTGGGCAACGGCCTTGCGTTCCCGCTTGATGTTGCGGCGTTGGTTAGCATTGAAATCCGCAAGATAATCGTCAAAGGTTCGATAGTTACGATTGCGCCAAATGTAGCTGTGGTGTAACCACGCCCGATAGCCATAGGCTTCCACAGCAGGCTGCCATTGGGGATCAACGTAGAGAAAGTGGCAACCGGAAAGGTGGTGACGCTGGCAAAGGCGATCAATTTCATGCAGCATCACCCTTGTGATCAGGTCTGCGTCCACATCCTCTGCCATGAGAAAGCGATAGCCGACCGCCGGCGTAAAGGGCGCCATCCCTAAGAGTTTGGGGTAGTAGCGAATGCCTAGCCGCAGAGCCAGATCCGCCCACTGGTGATCGTAGACAAATTCCCCCTGACTGTGGCCTTTGATATAGAGGGGAGCAGCGGCTACCAGTTCCCGCTGTCCTTGGCGATCGCGCCAAACCAACAGATGATGGGGGAGCCACCCCGTTTGCGGTGTAGCGCTGCCGGAAGCCTCAATTTGATGCAGCCATTCCCATTCAAAGAAGGGGGTTTCTAGAGGTAGAGCCAGGGCATCCCACTGCTGTTGGGGCACGCTGGCGATCGCATTTACCCACTGAATCGTTAGCTCTGGTGCCAGTGTCGCTGCAAATTCTGCCATGGTTCTCAGGGAAACCGCGCCTCTGTTGTACTATAGCAAGCCCTTTATAGAAAGACACTGCCATCGGGCATAACAGCCTCCTCCAAGCACGCCCCCAGCAACAGCGCACTACTGAGATCGGCGCGCATTAGGTTGGCTTGGCGCAAATTGGCGCCCTTGAGATTCGTGCGGGCAAGGTAGGCATCAATGAGGCGAGCCTCCTGTAGATCAGCCCCTGTTAAATCCGCACGCCGCAAATCCGCCTTATTCAGCACTGCTTCCCGCAGGGTTACCCCTTGGGCCTGAGCATCATCAAGCCGTGCCTCTGAGAGAATTGCTTGACTTAAATCCGCTTGATTGAGAATTGCTCCCCGCAGATCCACTTGAGCCAGCCGTGACTGCCGTAAATTACTGCCCACCAGATTCGCTTGATAGAGAATGGCACGTGTGAGAATGGCTCCCTGAAGATTGGTATTTTCTAGATTCCCTTGGGCAAGGCTGACGCTGTTGAGGTTGGCCTCCTTGAGATTCGCCCCCTTGAGGTTAGCCCGCGATAAATTGGCTCCCGCCAAGTTCGTTCCCTGCAGATCCGCTTGGCGTAGGTCGGCACCCGCCAAATTTGCCGCTTCCTGGTAGTTCTCTTTGCGAAAATTCGCGCTGCGCAAACAAGAGCCGGCCAAAACGATATGACTTAAATTCGCTTGTCGCAAGTCACTGCCGAGGAAGTTGCAATCTCGAAAAACTGCTAACGTGAGATCCGCTCCCTGTAAATCGGCGCGATCAAACACGCAGCCATGACATTGGGCCTCATGAAAATGACTGTCCTGAAAAGTTGCTTGGGTAAAGTTACACCCCTCCAGCCGTGCGCCGGTCAACAGGGCATAGCTAAAGTCCGCACGGCCAAAGTGACAAAATTGGAAATGTACCCCCTGCAAACTGGCGCCTCGTAAATCAATGCCAATCAAATCAACACCTACAAGACGAACGCCCGCCAGATTTACCGTTTGAAAATCGGTTTCGCCCTTGGCATAGCGAGCGAGCAACTCTTCAGCGTCCATGTCAATCTCAAGTAGGGAGCAACGCTGTTATTCCAGAAACGCCTATGATTAACATTGCCAGCCACCATGCTGGAGAGCGTAATAGTGCAAAATTTCCTCAAGTCGTGTTTGCGTCTGTGGCGAAGAAGTGGGGGACACGGTCACGGCAATCCCTTCAATTTGACTCAGATCATAGTCAAAGTGGGAACAGGTTTGGGGTAGCAGCCGCACAGACACCCCCTCCAAGAGCTGCAGGTGAGCCGCCAATTCGCGATAGACGGCTAAGGGCATCCGCGGGTTATAGTACACCTGTTCACTCATGGGGTTGCTTAGGGGGGGTGGGCAACGCACAACAATTGACATCATTCAAGCAAACTTTACCCCATGCTAAAGCCCAACGCACGAGTGCCACGCGATTCTCCGATTTTGTTTTCATCAGAATATTACTGATGTGGTTATCTACCGTGCGCTTACTGATGTCTAGTTTGGCGGCAATATCCTGGTTGGTTAGTCCCGCTGCCACCAGTTCTAAAACCTGTAGCTCACGCTCCGACAGCAGTGAATACTCCAGTCGATCGTCTTGCGGTATAGACATCCCTGAATCCGTATAATTACTTAGACCCCTCTATTAATTGTAGTTGACAACTTCTCTCCTTGCTGCTCTTTTAGCCCAAAACCACACAATTCCCTTCCACGTGCCCGGCCATCAACGGGGTCGAGGCATGGAGTCGCTACTGCGCGCCCTTTGGGGAACGGCCTTAGCCCAAGACTTGAGTGAATTGCCTGCTCTCGACAACTTGGCTCAGCCCACGGGCGTGCTGCGGGAGGCACAGGCGGCGGTGGCGGCTACGGCGGGGAGCGATCGCGCTTGGTTTTTGGTGAATGGAGCCACGGGTGGTCTTTTGGCGGCACTGTTAGCGACACTGCATCCCGGCGATCGCGTTCTTGTGGGTCGCAATGTGCACCGCTCGGTGATTGCAGGACTGGTGTTAACGGGGGCCAAGCCCGTCTATTTGGGGGTGAGGGTTGATCCGCAGTGGGGGCTGCCACTGCCGGTGACTAGGGAGGTGGTTGCCGCCGGTTTGGCCGCCTATCCCGACGCTAAGGCGGTTGTGCTTGTCAGTCCCACCTATGAAGGGCTGTGCTCACCCTTGCGAGAGATTGCCCAGTGCGTCCATGAGCACGGCCTGCCTCTGATTGTGGACGAGGCCCACGGCAGCCATTTTCGTTATCATCCGGCATTTCCCGTTGCCGCGTTGGCGGCGGGAGCCGATGTGGTTGTGCAATCGTGGCACAAAACTCTGGGAACCCTAACCCAAACGGCTGTCCTCCATCTGAAGGGGGAGCGGATTGCCCCTGAGCGCCTAAGTCAAGCCCTAAACTTGGTACAAACCACCAGCCCCAGCTATTGGTTTCTGGCGGCGCTTGAGCGGGCGGGCTATCAGATGGCTCAGCAGGGACGGGAAATTTACGAAAGGCTTCTCCAGTGGGTCAACCGCTATGAATGGTGCCTGCCCCGTTGGCAGCCCACAGGCATCCCTCAGGATCCGCTGCGATTGACCCTAGGGACTTGGCCAATTGGTCTGACGGGCTTTGAACTAGATGAGTTGTTGCAACCCCAGATTATGGCTGAGTTCCCCGCTGGGCGATCGCTCACCTTTTGTCTGGGGCTTGGCACCACACAGGCCATGCTTGCAACTTTGGCCGATCGCCTGAACACCATTTACACCGAATACCGCCACCATGCGCCTCTGGCGCCCCTGTCTCTGCCGCCGAGTTCCAGCCTTCAAGAAAGCCCCTGCTCACCACGGGACGCCTACTTTTGTCCTCAGGTCTCGGTTCCCCTCAAGTCGGCTTTGCATCAGATCAGTGCCGAGACCATCTCTCCCTACCCGCCGGGAATTCCCACTGTGATTGCGGGCGAGGAAATCACGGAGTCAGTTATTGAAAACTTGCAATACCTCAAGGAGCTTGGTGCAGAGATGGTAGGGGCTGCCGATCCCACCCTACAAACCCTGAGGGTCTGCAAAGTCTAATCTTCCCAGTCCTCCTCTTCCAGTAAATGGCTCACCAGGTGCTGCTCCAAGAGGGGTTGCAGGTGCTGAAAGTCTTGAGGGGAGAGAAGTTCCGGTTCTTGGCCAGGCACTAGCCGAGCAACGTAAAGGGTGGGACTCAGGGGCGTATAAACGCTGTATTCCCGTGTCCCACAAAAGAAGCTACTGCCGAGGGGTTGATACTCCTCAATGTCTTCGTCGGCTTCCACCTCCACCCTGAGAACGTCCTCTTCATCGAGATCAGGGAGGTCACCGGACACGGTTAAGGTCAACGCTGTGCGCTTGAGGGTGAGGTTTTGTTCTTCAAGGATGGCACGGGCTGTATCAAAGACCGCATCAATTTCATGCTCCTCTAGGGGCATCAGGGTTTCTTCTTCGTCGTTTTCCGCCACAACCGTAAAAATTTCGACGGGATAGTCTACCGGACGCAACAGCGCATAGGTTTCCCCTTGGACATTCAGGCGGAACTCGATGTAGCAGTCTAAGAAGCGACCTGCCTCATCGTAGAGGCGAAGCTGCTCCATCTCTTCTTCAAAGTCTTCGTCCTCCCAGGGCTGCTCATTACTATTTTGCTGGTTTTGATAGTTTGAACCCATGCTGCTTCAGGAAAAACTACTTGGGAAAGATTCCCTATGGCATTGGAGCATACCATGCAGCGGGTCATCGTGGGGCATTCCTTGGGGCAGCTTTGGCTGATTTTTCTCCAAAAACCTAAAATTAGGGGGTCTCCAAAGCGGCAAATAGTGCTGCCACTACCTGTGCTGCCTTCTGATCCAACTTGTGCCAGTCCACTTCCCCAGCAGCATCAAAGAGGCTGAGATCCGCTTCCACCTCCCCCACCTGAAAGTCATGGATGCCGCTGTAGTCGAGTTGGGGAGTGTACTGCTGAAAACAAATTTGGTAGCACAGCTCCCACAGGTTTACCCGCTGTTGGCGATCGCCCTGCCGTAAATGCAACCAGTAGAGAATTTGGGGTTCTGCGTCCCCGCAGGGAATCTCAACGGTTTCATAGCTACCCTGCCAAGGAGAGGTTTCCAGCGATCGCCGCAGATGATCTAAAAGGCGAATCAGCGCCGGTTGCATCAGTTGCGCCGCTGCATACCAAGGGTGGTCAGTGTTGGCAGTCATGGGGTTAGGCCTTTGGTTTCTTCACATTGTAGGCTTCGTGGGACAGGACGCTGCGGGGTTCAATGCGATCGCCAGTGTCGTAGCAAATGAGACGGTAGTGATAGTTGAGGGGAATACTAATGACACGGCGATCGTGATTGAGGCGCTTGCCCTTGAACCGGCGATAATCAGCGCCCGTAAGAATCTCGGCAATCACTTGGCGTGCCTTAAGCACAATTGACTTGGGTAATCCCTCCAAATCAATCACATCTTGGGCAAAGGAGGCTGCCCATTCCTGTCGCGCTGCGCGCGCTTGCTCGCGAACCGTTACTTCTGGCGTCTTTGCCTGCAGCTCCTGAGCGCAGCGATGACATGTCTGACCATAGCCTTGATGACCGCAGGGAAATCGTTTCCGACGACGGGACATAGGGCATTCCCCAAAAAACAAAATAGGGCAGAAAGTTGTACCCCCTGCCCTGCTCATCTAGTTATATTCTGTGCCTAAAGAGGTAGCCTGAGCAAGTTAGCCCAGAAGGGCATTGGCCTTGGCCACCACATTCTCCACAGTGAAACCAAATTTCTCCATGAGGACATTGCCCGGCGCCGAGGCGCCAAAGCGGTCGATTGACACTGTGGCATCGGCATAGCGACACCAACCAAAACTGGTGGCCGCTTCCACCGCAAGCCGCTTAACCCCCGTCGGCAGCACACTGGCTTTGTATTCAGGGGACTGCTCCTCAAAAAGTTCCCAAGAAGGCATGGACACCACTCGCACTTTCTTGCCGTTGGCAGTCAGTACTTCGGCGGCTTTGACACAGAGGGAGACTTCTGAACCTGTGCCGATCAGGATCAAGTCGGGGGTACCTTGGCAATCCACCAGTGTGTAGGCTCCCTTGGCCACATTGGCGGCAGAAGTACCGGCCAAGTTAGGCACATTTTGGCGGGTAAGCGCGAGGAGGGTCGGCTGCTTACGCCGTTGGATTGCCACTTGGTAGGCACCCGAAGTTTCATTGCCATCGGCAGGGCGGATCACCAAAAGGTTAGGAATTGCCCGCAGGGAAGCTAAGGTTTCTACGGGTTGGTGAGTGGGGCCGTCTTCGCCAAGGGCAATGGAATCGTGGGTCATGACATAAATGACCCCTGCTCGGGAGAGGGCTGAGAGGCGTAGGGCAGGCCGCAGGTAATCGGCAAAGACCAAGAACGTAGCACAGTAGGGAATCAAGCCGGAATTGTGGAGGGCAATGCCATTGCAGATGGCGGCCATGCCGTGCTCGCGCACCCCAAACCGAATGTTGCGATTTTGGTACTGGCCTTTTTGGAAGTCACCGGAGCACTTGAGTTCCGTGAGGTTGGAGTGGGTCAGATCCGCAGACCCACCGATGAGTTCCGGCAGCTTAGGGGCGATCGCATTTAGGCAAATTTCCGAATGCTTGCGGGTGGCCACAGCCTTGTCTTCGGGCGTATAGCTCGGCAGATCGGCATCCCAATTGGCGGGCAACTCCCCGCGCAGTAGCCGTTCAAACTCGGCGGCCTCCTCAGGATATTTCTGGCGATAGGTGGCCAAAGTTTGGTTCCATTCGGATTCATAGCTAGCACCCCGCTCAATGGCTTTGCGGAAGTGATTCAGCACCTCTTCAGGAACCACAAAAGGCTCATAGGGCCAACCGAGGTTTTCGCGGGTGAGCTTGACTTCCTCAGGCCCTAGAGCCGCGCCATGCACTGCGGCAGTATTGGCTTTGTTCGGAGAGCCATAGCCAATGGTAGTGGTGATCTTGATGAGGGAAGGTTTGTCGGTTACCGCTTTGGCGGCTTCAATGGCTTTGGCAATGCCTGCGAGATCCGTATTGCCATCGGCCACGTGCTGCACGTGCCAACCGTAGGCCTCAAAACGCTTGCAGACATCCTCCGTAAAGGCAATGTCGGTGGAGCCGTCAATGGAAATATGGTTATCGTCGTAGAGGGCAATGAGTTTACCCAGACCCCAGTGACCGGCGAGGGAGCAGGCTTCACCGGAAATGCCTTCCATATTGCAGCCATCGCCGAGGATGACATAGGTGTAGTGATCCACTAGTTTGACATCGGGCTTGTTGAAGCGAGCCGCCAAATGCGCCTCGGCCACTGCTAAGCCAACGGCATTACAAATCCCTTGACCGAGAGGACCTGTGGTTACTTCCACACCGGGGGTTTCAAAGTTTTCGGGGTGACCGGGTGTGCGCGACCCCCATTGGCGAAACTGCTTGATGTCCTCAATCGTAACACTGTCGTAGCCCGTAAGATACAGCAGGGCATACTGCAACATACAGCCATGACCCGCTGAGAGGACAAAGCGATCGCGATTGAACCACTGCGGATTTTTGGGGTTATGCCGCATGAACTGGTTCCAGAGCACATAGGCCATGGGTGCTGCCCCCATGGGCAGACCGGGGTGCCCAGAGTTGGCCTTTTGCACCGCATCGATCGCTAGGAACCGAATGGCATTAATACAGAGTTCATCAAGGGATTGAGTCACCGCAGGCATTGCTTCCTCTCTCTAATTGGGTTTGCAGCAGAAGTTAACGGTCGGGAGTGTATTTGCGGAAGGCCAACGTTACGTTATGCCCACCAAAGCCAAAGGAGTTGGACAAAGCCACCGTCACCGGACAAGCCCGGCTCTGATGGGGAACATAGTCCAGGTCGCAAGCAGGATCTGGCTGTTCCAAGTTAATTGTAGGGGGGATGCGATCGTGGGCAACTGCCATCACCGTAGCGATCGCCTCAATGCCCCCCGATCCCCCCAAGAGATGCCCCGTCATGGATTTTGTCGAACTCACAGGAACACGACGGGCATTTTCCTCCCCAAGGGCGCGCTTAATGGCGGCGGTTTCCGTACTGTCGTTGGCGGGGGTACTGGTGCCGTGGGCATTGATGTAGCTCACCTGATCCGGGGTAATTCCCCCATCCTTAAGGCAGGCTTCAATGGCACGGGCGGCCCCTTCGCCCCCCGGTGAGGGAGCGGTCATGTGGTAGGCATCACAGGTGAGGCCATAGCCCACCATTTCCGCATAAATGCGTGCCCCGCGGGTCAGGGCAAATTCCAATTCTTCCAGAATTAGGATGCCGGCTCCTTCGCCGAGGACAAAGCCATCACGGCTGAGGTCAAAGGGACGACTGGCATGCTGGGGGTCATCGTTGCGGGTGGACAGGGCACGCGCAGCCGCAAAACCGGCCACTGACAGGGGCGTGATTGCTGCCTCCGTACCACCGCAGATCATTGCCTTAGCATAGCCATGTTGCACCATGCGGAAAGCATCGCCGATGGCATTGGATCCCGCTGCACAGGCAGTCACGGCACAGGAATTAGGCCCTTTGGCACCGGTGTGAATGGCGGTGAGTCCAGCAGCCATGTTGGCAATCATCATTGGAATCATAAAGGGACTGCAGCGACTGGGCCCCTTGGTGAGATAGATCTCCTGCTGCTCCTCCATCACCTTGATTCCCCCCACACCAGTGCCAATAATGATGCCAATGTCCGTGGCATTGCTGTTGTCAATGGTTAACTGGGCATCCGCAAGGGCTTGCTTGCTGGCAGCCACGGCAAATTGGGCAAAGCGATCCATACGCTTGGCATCTTTGCGATCCATGTAAAGGGTGGGGTCAAAGCCCCGCACCTCACCCGCTATGCGGCACTCATGGTGACTGGCATCAAAGGCCGTGATGTAGTCAATGCCGTTGCGACCGGCCATTAACCCTTCCCAATACTCCGCAAGGGTGTTCCCGAGGGGGGTAATTGCTCCCATCCCCGTGACAACTACCCGTTTTTGGTGCGCCTTTGCCATGGACCTATGCAGCTACCTTACTATTGATAAAGTCAAGGACATCTTGGACGGTTTTGAGTTTCTCTGCCTCTTCGTCCGGAATCTCTACGCCGAAGGCTTCCTCAAGGGCCATGATCAGCTCCACAGAATCGAGGGAGTCGGCATTGAGATCTTCGGCAAAACTGGCTTCGGGCACAACTTTTTCTGGATCAACACTCAGTTGATCGGCAACAATTGCTTTGACCTTTTCGAGAATTTCAGATTGATTCATAGATGCCTGAACTGATGGACAACGATGGAGAACAGGAATTGATGCGGGCGATCGCCATTCCTCAAATCTAGGATGTTTCGTGCCCAGAATCAACGCGCCACAATTATAGGACAAAATGGGGATCCCCTAAGAGACTTCTGCAACTGTGATAAGCTACAGTTTGGATACTTGATACCAACAACGCTACATCCGCTGTTGCCCTTCCTTCACCGAGTTACCGATGCATTTTACGATTGCGAGTCTGCTTGCCAACTTTAGCGAAGATAAATTCGTTGCCCCCAAAGTTCTCGAAAAAAAGCTCGGCTGCGATGATCCTGAGAGCCAGCGAGAACTGGAAATTGCCCTTGATGCCCTAGAACGCATTGGCCTCCTGATCAAAGAACGGGGCAAGTATCGCCGTGCCGGTGATGAGGGCTTGATTGAAGGGCGGCTGCGCTGCTCCAGCAAGGGCTTTTGCTTTGCTATTCAGGAGACCGAGGGCGCTGAAGATATTTTTATACGCGAGCATCAACTCAGTACTGCTTGGAATGGCGATCGCGTGCTGGTGCGGGTCACCCGTGAGGGCCGCCGCAAGAAATCTCCCGAAGGGGAAGTGAAGCTGATTTTAGAGCGGGGAAATCCCTCGGTGATTGCCCGGGTTAAACAGACGGAAGACGGTTTTCGGGCTATCCCCCTTGACGATCGCCTGCTCTTTGAAATTGCCCTTGAGCCAAATGACCTCGTGCCCGATCTATCCACCGTCGTGGATCAACTGGTGCATGTAAACATTCGCCGCTATCCCTTGGGGGGATACTTGCCCATAGGAGAAATTGGCCAGATTTTAGGCACGGATGCCCAATCGGCCCCTGTCTTAGACCTGATTTGCTGCAAGCATAACCTCGTGCGGCAATTTAGCCCAGCGGTGCGCACAGCGGCAGCAACGTTGAATGCCCAGTTGGCGGATTTGGATTTAAGCGATCGCCAAGACTTGCGGGAGTTGGTCACCATTACCCTAGTTGCCCCCGGTCAAGAACCCCAAGTCGCTTTTTCCCTTGATCCCCTCACGCCGAACCTCTGGCAGTTGGGAATTCACATCAGTGATGTGGGAGGTCTGCTCCCCCGCGATGAATTGCTGGATCGGACGGCACGGCGACTGGGCATGACCTTGGCCACCCCTGAACTGAGTCTGCCCCTCCTCCCCCAGGAGCTGGAGATGCTGCGCCTCCTGCCAGGGAGCGATCGCGCGGCAATTTCCCTCCTAATTGCAATTGACAACAGCGGCACCGTCCAGTCCTACAAGATGTACCGCAGTCGTATCCGCGTGGATGCCTGTGTTACCAGTGAGCAGGTCGCGGCCACCCTTGCCTTGGGAGATAGTTCGGGCGATTGGCTGCGTGCCCTGATTCACCTTGCCCAGGCCGTCAGTCAGCAACGCCAGCAACGGGGCAGTATTGAAATCCCATTTGCGGATGCCTTGAGTCTTGCCTATGCAGACGAGGGTCTAGCACCCGCTATTTCCCTACCCCAGGTTACCCCTTGGACAAGTTTAGTCGTTCTTGCCAATGAATTAATTGCCCGTCATCTAAGGAAGTTGGGTGTGCCTGCCCTCTACCGCATCCAGCCTGTCCCCGAACTCTACGCAGTGCAGGATTTTCTCAAGCTCTGCCAAAATCTGGGCTTGCCCTTGAGTCTAGAGAATCCCTCCCAAGTTACCCCACGCGACTGTCAGCGCTTTATGGCCCAGTTGGCCACCTCAGATTTGGCACCGCTGTTGCAAGAACTCTTACTGGATAAACTCAAACCCGCCAGTGATGCCAGTGTGCCACTACCCCACTTTAGCTTGGCCACTGGGGAAGGCTATGGCCACTTCTGCTCTCCTTTGCAACGCTACACCGACATTGTCAATCAGCGCATTTTGCATCTTCTGCTCACGGAGGGGCGCGATCGCCGCGGTCCACGGGCCAAGGAGCGCGTTAATCTCGGTGACTCCGCTTGTTTAGAGCAAGTGAACTGGTCGGTTTTCACCACCGATGTCCAGCGCGAGGTGGATACCCTCCTGAACGAACTGGTTCCCCACCTCCAAGAGCGGGAGCGGCAAACCTACACGGCTTGGAAAGATTTGGTGGGTCTGCAACGGGTGCGTCAAGTCCAAGCCTGCATCGGTGAAGTGCGTCCCGGTATTATTACGGGGGTACAGTCCTATGGCTTCTTTGTCGAACTGATTGATTTTAATGTTGAGGGCTTAGTTCATGTCAGTTCCCTCAAAGATGACTGGTATGACTACCGCGCCCTTGCTCAAACCTTGACGGGCCGACGCAACCGATTGCGTTACCGCTTGGGCGATCGCGTTGAAGTGCTGATTAAAAATGTGGACTCCTATCGTCAGCAGGTGGACTTGATGGTAATTAGTGGTGGCTCCCAAGCCTCAGAAGAAGACCTCAACGGCAGCGGTGATGTTGGGGAAACCGCTATCCCTCCCGAAGCAGAAGCCCCTGACGATCTCTAAACCAGCAGTGGATGTTTCGCAGGGAGTGGGCAGCGGTTGAAAATCGTCTATTTTGGCACACCAGAGTTTGCCCTTCCGCCCCTACAGCGGCTGCTGGAAACGGAGGCCCATCGGGTCTTGGGGGTGGTCACCCAGCCTGATCGGCGGCGGGGACGGGGCAATCAAGTGTCTCCTTCGCCGGTGAAGACCTTAGCCCTCAACCACGGCTTAGCGGTCTGGCAACCTGAGCGGCTGCGTCGAGAGGCAGAGTTGCCTGACATCCTGCGATCGCTGGCCGCCGATTTCTTTGTGGTGGTTGCCTACGGTCAACTTCTGCCCCCGTCAATCCTTGAGATTCCCCGCTACGGCTGCCTCAATATCCACGGCTCACTGTTGCCCAAGTATCGCGGTGCAGCTCCCATTCAGTGGGCACTCTACTACGGTGAACGGGAAACCGGTGTAACCACAATGCTCATGGATGCCGGCATGGACACAGGCCCGATGCTCCTGAAGCGAACAGTGACCATTGAGCTAGGGGATAACGCCGCTACCCTCAGTAGGAAGCTCAGCCACATTGGTGCCGATCTGCTGCTGGAAACGTTGCAGCAATGGGGGCAACTTCACCCCGAACCGCAAAACGAGGCTGAGGCCACCTATGCTCCCCTCATCCAAAAAAGTAACTATGCCATTGATTGGCGGCGATCTGCCCTCGCCCTCCACAACCAAGTGCGCGCCTTTTATCCCTATGCCTACACTCAGTGGCAAGACACCCCCTTGAAACTGCTACAAACGTGGCCGTTAGTACCTGAAGTTGCTGCGGAATTACCCGAACCCTTACGGTCTTTTGTCGGTGCGCCCGAGGTGTCCGCTGCTCCTGGCACCGTGGTGGAGCTGATTAAGGGATGGGGACCTGTTGTCCAGACGGGAGAGGGGCGGCTGCTGTTGAGTCAAGTGCAGTTGAGTGGCCGCAAGGCCCAGTCAGGGTGGGATTTTGTCAATGGTGTGCGGCTGGCGATCGCCACCCAGTTCGGGACGGCACCATCACTCCTGTAACTGAGTTTTAAGCAAGCGGGGCTTAATGTAACTAAATATTACGATTTTGCCGTTTTGACAGCACTGTGCCTTGACACCCCTTGGAGTGGCTCACTACACTGACACACATACCTAGGTACGTCTCTAACCCCTATGGAAGATAAGCAAAAGGTTACGTTGTATCTGTCCCCCGATGTGCACCGCCAGCTAAAAATTGCCGCTGTGATCGAGCAGGAAACGATGTCTACCCTTGCGGAACGTGCCATTGAATTTCTGCTGGCTCACCCAGAAGTCTTCGCGGAATACGCAGAGCAAAAGCACGGTAATGTGCATCGGGTCTATCACTGCCCAAAATGCGCCAGTGCCCTTGTCCTACGGGGGGATGAGCTAACGGCCTTGGTCGATCAGCCGACGGTGATTGATGAAGATAGCCTCAGTGTTCCCTCGCTCTCCGTGGAGTTGGTGTCTGCCCGCTAAGCTAAGGGCGGGGGTATCGGGTCAACCTTGAAAAAAGGAGGTGATGGCTGTGCAAGAAGAGTTGAGTATCCTAATCCAAGCGCAATATCCACTGATCTACCTCCTGACCTCCGAAGAAGAGCGGGCTGAGCAGGCGATCGCCAGCATTGCCCAAAGCCAAGTCGGGTCTCAAGGGCGGTCTCCCCGCAAGCTCTACATCTGGACGGTGACCCACGGCATGGTTGAGTATGGTCATCCCCGCAACAACAGCCACCATAACACTGTCTCACCGGAGGCCGCGATTCAATGGGTTGTTCACCAACGGGAACCGGGCATCTACGTCTTTAAGGATTTGCACCCCTTCATTGATTCACCCCCTGTAACTCGCTCCCTGCGGGACGCGATCGCCAGCTTCAAGAACAGCCACAAAACCATTATTCTCATGTCCCCGGAAGCGGCGCAGCGGATTCCCGTCGAACTGGAAAAAGAAATCGTCGTCGTTGACTATCCCTTGCCAAGTATCAACGAACTGGATCAAGTCCTAGGGGAGCAACTAGATCCTCGCAGTCGTCGCCTCACCCCCGAAGCCCGCGAAAAACTGGTTAAAGCCACCCTTGGCCTGACGCGGGATGAAGCCGAAAAAGTCTTTCGCAAAGCCAAAGTTACCGCCGGTCGCCTCACCGAAGCCGAGGTGGACATCATCCTTTCCGAGAAAAAGCAACTCATCCGCCGCAACGGCATCCTGGAATACATGGAAGTGGATGAAACCATTGATTCTGTGGGCGGTCTAGAGGAACTCAAAACTTGGTTGCGGCAACGCGCCAATGCCTTTAGTGAAAAAGCGCGGGAATACGGCCTACCCCAACCCAAGGGGATGCTCATTTTGGGCGTGCCCGGCTGCGGGAAGTCCCTCATTGCCAAAACCACCTCTCGCCTTTGGGGTCTACCGCTGCTGCGCTTGGATATGGGGCGGGTCTATGACGGGTCAATGGTGGGACGCTCCGAAGCAAATTTACGCAACGCTCTGAAAACTGCTGAATCCATTTCCCCTGCCATTCTCTTTATTGATGAAATGGACAAGGCCTTTGCCGGTGGAGCAGGCTCTTCGGACTCCGATGGCGGTACCTCTAGCCGTATCTTTGGCTCCTTCCTGACTTGGATGCAGGAGAAAAAGTCTCCCGTCTTTGTCTTGGCGACGGCCAATCGCGTCGAGCGCCTCCCCGGTGAATTCTTACGCAAAGGCCGTTTTGATGAAATTTTCTTTGTGGATTTGCCCAATGCCGAGGAGCGCAAGGAAATCTTTCGCATTCACCTGAGCAAGCGTCGCCGTGATATCGATCGCTTTGATCTAGAGCAACTGGCCAATATCTGTGATGGCTTTTCCGGTGCCGAGATTGAGCAGGCCATCATTGCCGCCATGTACGAAGCCTTTGCTCAAGGGCGCGAGTTTACCCAGTTAGATATTATTGCCGCCAGCCGTGCCACTCAACCCCTTTCCAAGACGATGCAAGAGCAGGTCACGGCACTTCGCGATTGGGCACGCCAACGGGCGCGTCCGGCGGCTGCTTCAGTGGCTGAATACCAGCGACTGGAGTTCTGACAAGCTTCCTTCTGTCTGCCCTATGCAGACGGGAGAAAGACCCGACCACAGGGGTTTGGTTCGCCATAAATTGTGGTTCATTCAGTCCAATGTTTCTGTCTCAATCTGGAGGAAATCCACATGTCTCACTTCAGCACCCTGCGTACGAAAATTACCGATGCTGAAATCCTAAAAGCCTCTCTGCGCGATTTGGGCATTGCGGTGAAAACCGATGCCGACGTGCGGGGTTACAACGGCCAACGTGTGCGCGCCGACATCGTCGCTGTTCTTGACGGCGAGTACGATCTGGGCTGGTCCCGCAACGCCGATGGCACTTTTGATCTGATTGCCGATCTCTGGGGTGTGGCCAAAAAACACAACCAAACTGAGCTAATCAACTCGATCAACCAAAAATATGCCATCAACAAAACCTTGGCTGAGGTGAAGCGCCCTGGCCTTCAGAACGCCAACGTCAAGCTCGTGGTGCATAGCTAATCCTGTTGCCAATTGCTTTGTACGGTCTAGCGCGCGTTCCCAAGTAATCCGCCGGCCGACTCCCCAGGGGTCGGCCTCTTTTTTATCTCCATTTGGATTCATGTTGCATTCATGAACTGGCGATCGCCCGCTTGAGATGATTTTGCAGGGTTTGGCTGGGCAGGCCACTCTCCAGATGCTGCCACGGTAAGATAGTCTCCACTGGCCAATTGGCAGTGACGTAGGCTTCAAAGTCCGGCAACTGTCCCCGCAGCTCCTTAAAAGCACGGCGATAACTGCCGAGGGAAGTGCCATAGTGGCGAACCCGCTCTAGGAGGGGAGCCAGCCGGCGATCGCCCCGCGAAATTAAAGCTTGAATCAGCGAGTCACTATAGGATTCGGGACGAAACTCTACCCCCAATTTGGCCAACTCTTTTTTTAGAAACTTGAGGCGTTTTTCGGCCACAGGTTGAACGCCCCACCACTGAAAGGGAGTGTGGGCTTTGGGCACAAAGGTACTACAGCCTAGGGTGAGTCGCAGTCGCGGCGCTATTTTTTTCAATTGGCGAAAGAGATCCACTGTGGCTGCAACATCGGCATCAGTCTCTGTGGGCAGTCCCACCATGCCATAGAACTTCAGCCCCTTGAGGCCACCGGCTTGGGCATGGCTGGCGGCAGCAAGAATCTCATCGGTCTCAAGCTTTTTGTTAATCACTTGGCGTAGGCGTTCAGAGCCTGTTTCAATAGCAATTGTCAGTGACTGACTGCCCCGTTGACTCAAGAGTTGGGCAAGGGATTCCGTGACCGTATTTGTGCGCACAGAGGCCAAACTCACCCGCACATGGTCAAACTGCGGCTGACGTAAATATTCCATCAAGGCGGGAAATTCGGGATGTTGGGTAATGGAGGCACCCAAAAGTCCTAGGCGATCGGTGACCGCTAGCCCCTGCTCAATGGCGGGAATCAGGGTTTCTAAGCTCGGTGTGCGAAAGGGCAACGTCAAATAGCTGGCCAAGCAAAAGCGACATAGCTCTGGACAACTGCGCACCACCTCCACCATGTAGATCTTTTCCCAAGCCGCAAGGGGGGTAACCACTGTGGAGGTGGCAAGGCTCTGGCCGCGATGCACTTGTTTGGCCACCGTAGGGGGTACCGTGGACTTTAGCGGTTCAATTCCCTGAAGGGGGCCGGTGGCACTGGCATAACTGACCGCATAGAGACTGGGGACATAGAGGCCGGGCAATTGGGCAAGGGCTTCCAGCCGTTGCGATCGCGGGGCAGTGCGCACCTGAGCCACAGTGTTCAGAAACGGCTCTAGGAGTGGCTCCGCATCCCCCAGTAAAATCACATCAAAGAAATCCGCAAAGGGTTCAGGGTTGGCCGTCAGGACAGAACCACCGCCAAAGACAAGGGGGTGGCTCTCTTGGCGATCGCGCTGCCAAATCGGAATGCCCAGCCGCTCTAAGAGCGCCAACAGATTGCCGTAGTCCAACTCCCACGAGAGGGAAAACCCCACCAACTCTGGATCCCGCGGCAGTGGCTCCTGTACATCCGTAAAGAGACGGCTTATCGCCACATCGGCACGGCTGGCCAGTTGCGCCCACACCAGTTGATACCCCAAGCTAGTAATGCCAACGCTGTAGGTATTGGGAAAGCCGTAGATGATGCGCAGCGCCTCTGGGCGGGGGCGCGATCGCTCAAAGAGAAGGGTTTCAGCGGCAAAGGGGGAATTCATCTAGGTTGGCGTTGACTTACGACGGCTGGTTTTTGTGGTCTTAGTGGCCGCCTTTGCAGTAGCCTTTTTTGTTGTTGATTTTGTTTTCGGGGCGGTGGCCGTTGACGTGCGGCGGGTTTTCTGGGGGGCTTTTTCCGCCAACAGGGAGAGGGCTTGCTCAAGCGTCATTGTCTCTGGCGTCACCCCCTCCGGCAGTGAGACATTCACCTTACCGTGGTTGACATAGGGACCATAGGGACCATCTAGAACTTGCACCGGCTCCCCATCCTCGGGGTGGTTCCCCAAAATCGCTAGCACCTGTTTCTTGGCACGGCCGCGACTGGATTTTGGAGTTGCCAGTAGCTCTAGGGCACGCTCCAGCGTAATCGTATAGACATCATCCTCCCCCTTGAGGGAGCGATAGTCCTTTTCACCTTCAGGGTCATGGACAATGTAGGGGCCAAAGCGGCCTTGATTGGCTTGAATCAGTTTGCCGGTTTCGGGATGAACTCCCAATGTGCGGGGCAGTGACAAGAGGGTAATTGCTAAGTCGAGGGTGACTTCATCGGGACTCACTCCCTTGGGTAGGGAAGCCCGTTTTGGTCTTGGATTGGCCTCGGTGGCTTCCCCCAACTGCACATAGGGACCAAAGCGCCCCGTCAGCAAGAAGATCGGTTCCCCAGTCTCAGGATGCACCCCCAGCTTGTCCGGACCTTCTAGTTTCTGGCGAATGAGTTGCTCTACCTGTTCACGGGTAAGGCTACCGGGCGTGGCGTCTTGAGGCAAGGAGGCCTTAATGGGTGGACTGCCGTTGCCATTCCGATAGACAACAAAAGGCCCAAAGCGCCCCACCACCACTTCCGCATTCAGTTCCGGCAGGGGGATTGCTCTTGCTTCCGTGGCCTCAATCGTGCGCTCCCGCTCTTTCACCTGCTGCTCAAGACCATTTTCACCTAGGTAGAAAGATGCAAGGTAGGGCTGCCACTGCACCTCCCCCGTGGAAATATCATCGAGGGCTTGCTCCATCCGCGCCGTGAAGTTAATGTCCACTAAATCGGGAAAGTATTTCTCCAGCAGAGCGGTAACGGCAAAGGCGGTAAACGTGGGTTCAAGGGTATTGCCGCGGCGAATAGCATACTCGCGGTCTTGGATCGTGCTGATGATTGTGGCGTAGGTGCTGGGGCGCCCAATGCCGGCTTGTTCGAGGGCTTTGACAAGGCTCGCCTCGGTGTAGCGCGGCGGCGGCTGCGTTTCGTGCCCAACACTTTCAAGGGCTTGGCAGCGGAGAATATCCCCCACCTGCATTTGCGGCAGAATCACCTCTTGACTTTCAAGGGCGGCATCGGGATCATCGGATCCTTCCACATAGGCACGGAAAAAGCCCGGAAAATCAATGCGCTTCCCGTGGGCACGGAAGAGGGCATCCCCGGCCGTAATTGAAACCGTTAGCAGGGTCACACGGGCATCGGCCATTTGGGAGGCTATCGTGCGCTTCCAAATCAATTCATACAGTTCCAGTTCCCGATCCTTAAGTCCTGTTTCTTGGGGGGTCTGAAACCGGCTGCCGGCAGGCCGGATTGCTTCGTGGGCCTCTTGGGCACCCTTGGTTTTGGTGGTGTACCGGCGCGGCTGCGGCGACAAAAAGGCTTTGCCGTACATCGCTTCCACACAACTGCGCGCAGCAGCGATCGCCTGCTCCGACAGATGCACCGAGTCGGTGCGCATATAGGTGATATAGCCCTCTTCGTAGAGCTTTTGGGCAATGCGCATTGTCTCTTGGGCCGAGAGGTGGAGTTTGCGGTTGGCCTCCTGTTGCAGGGTCGAGGTGGTAAAGGGGGGAGCAGGTTTGCGCGTCTGTTGGCGTTCCTCTTGCTCCGTCACCGTCCATGTTTCTGTTAGCAGGCGATCGCGCAGGGCATTGGCCGCCGCCGCATCTAAGAGCAAGACCGCTTCGGGATTGCGCACCTGTCCCGTGGCCGGATCAAAGTCACTGCCTGTGGCCAAGCGTTGACCGCCGACACTCACCAAACGGGCTGGAAAAAGCGTGCCCCGTTGATCTAAGGTGGCTTTGAGATCCCAAAATTGCCCCTTACGGAAGGCCAGTCGTTCCCGCTCTCGTTGCACTAATAGGCGCACGGCCACCGACTGCACTCGTCCGGCTGAGAGGTGGGGGGCAATCTTCCGCCACAGCAGGGGTGACAGGGTATAGCCCACCAAGCGGTCGAGGATGCGCCGCGTTTCTTGGGCACGCACCAGTTGTTGATTGACATCGCGGCAATTGCGCAGCGCTTCTTGGATCGCCTCTTCCGTAATTTCATGGAAGACCATCCGCCGCACCGGCACCTTTGGCTCCAATAGTTGCAGCAAGTGCCAACTAATACTTTCCCCTTCGCGGTCTTCATCGGTTGCCAGCAGGAGTTCGTCAGCAGTTTTTAGGGCAGTTTTCAGGTCTTTGACAACTTTTTGCTTGTCTTTGGGGACAATGTAGAGGGGTTCAAAGCCGGCAGCAACATTCACCCCGAGGGTTGCCCACTCTTCCCCCTTGAGTTCGGGGGGCACATCGGCCGCGCTGCGGGGCAGATCACGGACATGACCCATCGAGGCTTCCACGCGATAGTCCGGGGGCAAAAATTTGCGAATGGTACGGGCTTTTGTCGGAGATTCAACAATGACAAGGGTGGACATAGCAGATGCTGCGGGATGGGTTTTTCGGCACTCTCAAGTTTAGCGATCGATCATAGAACTGTGTTCTCCCACCGTATCATGGGGAGCAAGGAGAAGTATTTCCCCACTATTGATAACCCTAGCCCAACCAATTGGCGATGGGGAGAATCTGTTTAGTCAGCATAGCGGTTTTTAGGAAGCAGCGATGACTCAGCGTGGGGCAGCCCCAGAAATCGTGATCCAAACACGCCACCTCAATAAATATTTTGGCGATCGCCATGTCCTCAAGGACATTAACTTCACGGTTGCTAAACAAGAGGTGGTCGCCCTCATTGGCCCCAGTGGTTCCGGCAAAAGCACCTTACTCCGCTGCTTGAATGGATTGGAGACGTACCAATCGGGAGAGATTTTCATTCTCGGCCATTACCTGCCGCCGACACCAACCCCTCAGCAACTGAGAAGAATTCGCCGTCAAGTGGGCATGGTCTTTCAGAGCTTTAACCTCTTTCCCCACATGACGGTTCTGCAAAACATTATTGAAGCCCCCATCCTTGTGCGCAAACTCCCCCGCCGTGTGGCTATCGAAATGGCCGAACGTTTATTGGCGAAAGTGGGTTTGCTGGACAAACGGGATGCCTATCCTCGGCAACTCTCCGGGGGACAACAACAGCGGGTGGCGATCGCCCGCGCCTTGGCCATGCAGCCGGAGATTCTCCTCTTTGACGAACCCACCTCTGCCCTTGATCCGGAACTGGTGGGGGATGTCCTCGCTGTGATGCGACAACTGGCTGAAGAAGCCATGACCATGGTGGTGGTCACCCACGAGATGCAGTTTGCCCGTGAAGTCTCTTGCCGCGTCGTGTTTCTTGCCGATGGCCAAATTATTGAGGAAGGGTCGCCCCAAGAACTGTTTCGTCGTCCAAAACAGGAGCGAACCCGCGTTTTTTTAGAGCGTGTGCTGGTTAGGCACTAACCCTTGTAGGCCTTGATGCATTTTTCCACAAGGGCCTGCACGGCATCCACATCCTGCCAGCCGAGAATTTCAGTCACTTTTTTTTCCAGATTTTTGTAGGTGCGGAAGAACTCGGCAATTTCTTCAAGGCGGTGGGGCGCAATGTCCTTAAGGGATTTCACCTCAGCATAGCGAGGATCATCAGCAGGCACACAGAGAATTTTCTCGTCGCGATCGCCACTGTCAATCATCTCCAGTAAGCCAATGGGGCGGGCAGGAATCACACACCCCGGAAATGTCGGCTCATCCATGATCACTAAACCGTCGAGGGGATCGCCATCCTCCGCCAACGTATTGGGAATAAACCCATAATCATAGGGATAGGTCACCGCTGAATAGAGGACGCGATCGAGGGCAAAGACATTCATTTCCTTATTAAACTCATATTTATTGCGGCTGCCCCCCGCAATTTCCACCAGCACATTGACAATACCCGGCTTAGGTTGGGCAGGAATACGGCTTAGATCAATACCCATAGTAACGATGTCCACGCAACAAGTCTCCATTTAACCGACTTGCGGACCCTGAGGCAAGGATCCGATAGAGAGGCTACTCCTAAGGCCGTCGGAGCTATGCAGACGGAGCACTTCCCTTGGAAGGATTTTGCGCAAGTAACACCGGCCATAGCCCCCAAAGGGCAAAGAAAAGGAACAGAAGGCCATAGCGATGGGATAGGAAACGGAAGTCTAGCTGCTGGTTAAGAATACTCATCAGAAGCACACCACACACCATTGGCAGAGTCTGAACCGCTGCACAGCAGATCATGAAAGAACGTAGTAAATTTGCCGTAGGCACCTTGACTAAGTGAAGTGATAGGAAAAGAGATACAAGTAATGTCAAGAGAATAATTCCAGTGCTGACAAATGGCAGGGAAGCATTCAGCTCATTTAATTTATTACCAGCAAAAAAAGGCGGAAATGAATTGGGCAAAACAAGATAAAATGGCATTACAATAGATATAAATGTCAGTACAGAAACAGATAAGTAAGTCAGAGTGACTGCTAGTCTTCGGCCACTAGCGCGCCAGAAAAGAATGAATATCAATGGTAGTAGTGTTAGAAAATTACTGCGCGAAGCTAGGGCAATTCCTGTAAAAAGACTCGTGCTAATTTTTGCAGAAAGTGACGCAGAGGGTAAAGCTTTCATTTGTAGAAAAATTGCTGTTAAAACATAGATACTATTTGCAATCAAATCGCCACCTGAAATATACTCGTACTGAAATGCCGGTGATAAAACCGACAAGAATATGAGCATTATAATAGCTGATACATAACTTTCTAAGTATATGGTTGTCAAAACAATGAATACCCCTAGCCAAAATAGATTTTGATAGGCGCTGTTACCCAGTAAGATAAATGGTGAAGCGATTAGTATAGCTCCGGGTAGAGGTGTTATCTTTCCACCTAAGTGAGTGTTTGCAAAATAGGGGTATCGTCCTTGCATCAACTCCCCAAAAGCAATATTCAATGCTTCATCGCGATCGCTACCAATTCCAAGAAGACCTTCGTTTTCTATCGGATAGAGAATCCAAAAGCAAGCAATCCCAAAACCAATCACACAGATAAGAATAGCAAAGTAAAACTTAGAAACAAAAGAGAAAATTTGAGATCTGAGTTTGAGAAGGGACACCAAGGTCACTGTAATAATAGTGAGATAACTCAAAATACCAATTAAGCCAAAATATTTTTGCACCAATGCTGTGGAGGGAAGAGAAAAAAGGAATACAAAAGAGACGCAAGCAATTGCCAAGGATACTTTGGAGTCATTGTTACTCATGGCATTAAACTGAAATACAGCTCCGTGTCTAAAATGACACAAAAGGAGGATCACTCGATTGATCTATTAGGTCGCTTTCCGCTAAGGTTTTGGGAAGTCCTTTGTCAGCTTTGCCCTATGTCTCTCAAACGGTTGGTGCTTGCTGCCCTCAGTGTGGTAGTGGCTGCCCTGATTACGGTGTCGTTGGTTGGGAGTTACCTCGAACCCCAAACCCAAGGGCAAATTAACCTCTTACAAACCAATTTGTCGCTACAAGCCCACGAATGGCAGGAGTTAGGGGATGTGGCCACCCGCGATCGCCTGATAGGGAATGTGCAAAGCGCCATTGAAGCCTACGAACAGGTACTGGCCACTCCCACGCCCCAAAACCAACGGCTGCGTCTTGAATTAGGACTCCTCTATGCCGATGCCGGCCAGCGCGATCGCGCCTTTGACACCTGGCAACACCTGATCAACGAGGCGCAAGGGGCAACCCACAGTACCGCGGAGGTGCTGATGGGGTTATGGGCAGATCCGCCCCAATTGCTGCCCGATGCTGAAACATTGATTAAAAATGCTCTCCAGGGCTGGTTTCGCGATCGCGCCCTTAAACGCCTGTATGAACTGCAACAGCGACCCGATGCCCTTACTGCCTTGACCACCGCAGTCCAAAACCGCGCCCAAGCCGCCTTCTATCGCCTTGTCCTCATTGGTACCACCCCTCTCCTAGGCAGTTTAATTGGCATTGTTCTTTGGATTGTCTGGATCTATCAGCATCTGCGGCGCCGCCCACAGGAGCAGCCGCTACCTCCACTCACGGCAGTGCCTTGGGGTTGGGAAACCCTTTGGGCAGGCATGGTGATCTGGTTTGCCCTCTTTTTTGCCATTAGTTTAGTGCTCATGCCCTTGGTGCGCTCCTTCATCGGTATGGCGTTGCCGCTGCGCTCTGCCATGGCACAAACCCTCTATGCCTTGCTGACTTACGCCCTGATGACCTTGGCGGGGTTGAGCTGGCTCTGGTACTTTCTGCGTTCCTTTGGTAAGCGCCCTTCGGATTGGTTACGCTGGCAGGGGGGAGTAGGGGGTGCCCTGCGTTGGGGTGTTAGTGGCTATCTGGCTGCCCTGCCGCTTGTGCTCTTGAGTTCATTGATTAGTCAAGCACTGCTGAAAAACCAAGGGGGCGGCAATCCGCTGCTAGAGATCATTTTGCAAAGCCGCGATTACACCACGTTTGCCCTGCTCTACGTCATGGTGGCAGTGATGGCTCCCTTCTTTGAGGAGATTCTCTTTCGGGGGTTCTTCTTTCGTTCGGTGCAATCCTATCTGCCCTTGGGAATGGCCATGGGTTTAACGGGGCTGCTGTTTGCGATCGCCCATCTCAACCTAGCCGACCTGTTGCCCCTGACGGTTCTGGGGACAGTGCTGAGTTACATCTACTGGCGATCGCAAAACCTCGGTGCCGCCATGGTGCTCCACAGCCTCTGGAACAGTGGCTCCTTTTTGGGCTTGCTCCTATTGAGCGGGGGGACGGAAGCGGGGTTCTAACTGCTGCACCAACCACTGACGCGGCACCAGCCGACTGGCAAAGGCAAGGAAGCGATTGGCAGGCTGACCGGGAATGATCGTGGCCACATCGGTTGGCAAAGCGGCAAGGGTTTCGGCAACTACCTGTGCAGGGGTATCCTGCTGGGCAATGAGGGCCGGATTGCGGAGCATATCGGCGCGCTTAAAGAATTGCGTAGCCGTAGGCCCAGGGCAGACGGCCAGGACACGAATTCCTAGGGGTTTAACCTCTGCCCAGAGCGCTTCGCTAAAGTGGCGCACAAAGGCTTTGCTCGCGGCATAGACGGCAAGATAGGGCAGCGGCTGAAAAGCGGCAATGGAGCTAACGTTAATGATCGTGCCCTGGCGCCGCGGGCGCATTTCTTGGAGCACCAGATGGGTGAGTTCTACCAGTGCCGTGATGTTCACTTGGAGCATGTCGGTTAATTGCTGGCGATCGCGCTCCCCAAAAGCCCCATAGTCCCCAAAACCGGCGTTGTTAATCAGCATATCTACGCTTAGCCCCAAGGCTTGAATCTGCCCATAGAGCTGGACAGCAGCACCGGGTTCACTTAAGTCTTGGGGGATACACACGACCGGTACCTGTTGGCTAAGGCGAGCCTTGAGCGCCTCTAGGGCGTCGAGGGAACGACCCGTAAGGATGAGATGATGCTGGCGATCGGCCAACGCTTGGGCAAAGGCTTGCCCCAATCCCCCCGTTGCCCCCGTGATCAGTGCAGTGGTCATAAAATTGTTACGAAAAGTAAAGATCGCTATCTTAAAAGTAATACATACTCGATTAGGGAAGAGGCAGCATGACCTCCACGCTCTCAGCCACCGCAGCTTTTCCCACCGCAGAGTGGATGTGGCGCGGCCATCGCATCTGCTACAGCGTCAATGGCAGTGGTGCTCCCGTCGTTTTGGTGCACGGCTTTGGCGCCTCGATTGGTCACTGGCGCAAAAATATCCCTGCCCTTACCGCCGCCGGTTACCGTGTCTATGCCCTTGATTTGCTGGGATTTGGTGCTTCGGCAAAGCCGGATTTAACCTACAGCTTGGATTTGTGGGCAGAACTCCTGGCAGACTTTTGGCAAGCCCATATTGGTGAACCCGTAGTTTGGGTGGGCAACTCCATTGGCGGTCTGCTGTGCCTGATGATGGCCGCTCGCTATGGCCACACCTGTCGCGCTGTGAGTGTCCTCAACTGTGCCGGGGGACTGAACCACCGTCCCAATGAATTGAATTGGGCGCAGAGCCTCTTTACGGCCATTTTTCGCACCTTGGTGGCCTCTCCCGTCATCGGCCATTTGATTTTTCATCAGATTCGACAACCCGAGCGCATTCGTCAAACCCTGACGCAGGTCTATGCCAATCCCGAGGCCATTACCGATGAATTGGTAGAACTGCTGCATCGCCCGGCTATGGATGCCGGCGCCAAGGAAGTGTTTGCCCGCGTGATTTCAGCCCCGCCCGGACCAAAAATTGTGGATTTGCTTCCAGAAATCCAAGTGCCGATTCTCGTGCTCTGGGGGGAGGTGGATCCCTGGACACCGATTTCAGGGGCAAAGCACTTTGAAGCCCATCAAGATCGGCTACCAATTCGCATTGAACGGTTACCGAATACAGGTCACTGTCCCCACGACGATCGCCCGGAGTTGGTGAACCCAATTTTAATTGAATGGTTGCAGCAGTTGGCGCAAGCTTAACTCAAGAGGCAAGCAAGGAGATCGAGACTTTCGGGCAAGTGGGGCAATAAAATGCGATCGCCCACCATGGCGGCACACAGCAGCATCAGGTAGAGAATCGAGAACTTAAAGAGATTACGTGCCTGTTCTTTGTCCTCTGGAGTCTGGGTTAACTGCCATGCGCGGTAAATAAACCAACTGCCTAGGGCGATCGCCACCCCACCATAGATCCAACCCACCACACCACAGGGGTAAACCAACAACAGGCTGGTGGGTACCAGCGCCAAGGTGTAGCGGAAAATTTGCTGTGCCGTCACGCGATCGCCATCCACCACTGGCAGCATCGGCACTCCCACGCGGGCATAGTCCTCTTGAATCAGCATTGCCAACGGCCAAAAATGGGGCGGCGTCCAGATAAAGATAATGGCAAACAGCACCCAAGCTGCCCAACTCAGTTCTCCTGTGACTGCTGCCCAGCCCACCAGAGGGGGAATCGCCCCGGCAGCACCGCCAATAACGATATTTTGCGGCGACAAGCGCTTCAGCCAGTGGGTATAAACCCCCACATAAACCGCAATTCCCACCATGGCAAGGCAGGCACTTAGAAGATTGGCAAACACCGCCAAAAGACTAAAGGCCGTTGTTGCCAAGAGCACTGCCAGAAACCCGGCTTCCCAAGGAGTAACTCGACCTGCCGGCAAAGGGCGATGGCGCGTCCGCTCCATGATGGCATCAATGTCGCGGTCATAGAGACAGTTAATCGTATTCGCTGCTGCCGCCGCACAGGCACCACTGACAAGGGTAATCAGGAGCAGTTGGGGAGCCACCCGACCTTGGCTTGCAACTTCCATGGCCGCCGCAGTCGTAATCAAAAAGAGGAGAATTAACCGAGGTTTGGTGAGTTGGACATAGTCCAGTAATTTTGTTGAAAGATCTCCCGTTGAGGAGGAAAGTCTGGCTAGGAATGTCATGGGAGCCTCAAGATTTCAAAACCTATGCTTCAGGGAAGCGGGTTGGCGATCGCAAGGCCTGCTGTAAGCAATCGCGCCACGCCAATGCGGAAATGGCAACCAGCAACCCCAAGAGGGTGGCGCCAATCACTTGATGGGCAACGGTGAGTGCTGGGACTTGTAGCTTCAGTTGTAAAGTGCTCCACCCCAAGGCCACTTGCAGACCCACCAGCGGCAGGAGCAAGAAACTCAATTGCCGCAACAGGGGAGCCAAAGCTGGGCTGCGCCACGCCACAATCACAACGCTGAGGACGCTCAGGGTGGCCGGGACAACGCCTATTAGATGGCTATTGAGCACTCCACACAGGCGATCGCCATAGAGGCACTGATGTACTGCCCACTGCGACGACACCAAGCCGCCCAACAAGCTTTGGCCATAGACACATATAGCGGCGATCTGTACGACAATCCGCAACCAACGGGCGCTACCCGTACCACTAAAGGGAGCCAAGCCAACGGTGATTGCCGTTAAAAGACAAAAGAAGAGCAAGCCTGTACCAAGGTGAGCGGTGACAATTTCAAAGCGCAGCAACTCAGTCACCGTGAGTCCGCCGAGAATCCCCTGCACAATCACAAGGCACAGTGCCGCCCCAGCAGCGTAGGGTACCCAAGGAGACAACGCCTGTCGCCAAGCCACGCTCAATCCTGCAAAGGCGATCGCCAGCAGGCCTAAACTCGTGGCCAGCAGACGGTGAAACCACTCTAGAAAGATCTGCAGATCCATTTGCGGCACCAGCGTGCCAAAGCAGAGGGGCCAATCGGGACAGGCTAAACCGGCATCCATTACCCGTGTGGCACTGCCCACCGCCATCAAAAAGAGGGTAAAGACCGTCATCAGCAGAACGAGGCGAAAAATCCACTGGCGACGGACACTGGGATCACTGCCTAGGGTCAAGGGTGGAACATCAAAAGGACCCAGCACAGATGTTTCCTCGACAGCAACAACTCCTTCATGGTAAAGAAGCTAAAGGGGGGATCACGGCCAGGGTGAAAATCTATAGCTTTTCTTTAAGTTTTCGCTAGAGTATAAACTTTTCTTGCAATTTTTTGCTGAGTTGGGCTATCTAGAACGATGGCTCGCTGGCACTGGGTTGGCTGCGCAAAAAGTGGAGAAAATCCAAGAGTTCTTCATCGGTGAGTTGCTGGCGCGATCGCTTACCATAGCGTTCGAGTAAACAGGCACGGCCTTGGGCTTCTGTCCATCCCAAGCGTTTCATTTCCGCGGTGGTTTGGGCAATTTCATCCGCCAGATCCACAGGCTCGCGCTTGGTGGGCGGCTTCTCGCTCGCTGACTTACTACGGCGGGGGCTGGGAGGGGTGGTGGGTTCTAGGAGCAGCTCGGTATTGCTGGCCTCTGACCAAGGAGCCGCCTCCAGGGCTGCAGGGGGGCGGGGAATCAGTTCTGCTTCCGTTTGCACAGGCAGGTGAATTCCCAAAAGTTGCAGGGCGCGCTGGCGGGCGCTATCTTCCGCCTGTTCTAGGGTCGGGGCAGCGGCCATCCCCGTAGCTAGAACGGTGTCCCCCACTAAGAGGGTCGTTTTGACAATGAAGAGACCGTCATGAATTTGCAATAAATCGCTAACAATGCTGCCGGTGGGATAGCGGCGATAGAATTCGTTCATGGGGGGCCGCAACAAAACGACGCATCGAGTTAATCTTATCCTATCCTTGCTGGTGGGCTGGCCTAGAGCAGATTCAGCACTGCCCGGTGAACCGCCGCCGACCGCAGGTAGGGTTGATAGTCGGGCAGGGGGGCTGAAAATGTCTGCTGCCATTGCTGAACCAAGGCAGTGGGGTCAGGGGGTAATGCCTCCAGTTCAACGCCGGCCATACCCGTATCGGCCATTAAGTAACTCACCTTGGGATCGTAGCTGAGGGCAAAGCAGCGACAGCCAACACTGGCCGCCATAATCAAGGCATGCAGGCGCATGGCGATCGCCCCTGCCGTTGTCGCCAGGAGTCCCTTCATCTCGCGGGGATCTTCACAGGACACGAGTTGCGTCTGCTCAGGAACCAATGCCCCATAGAGATCCTCAGCCAAGGGCAAATCCTGTTGAGGTTGAAAGGGCAACAGCAAAAGCGGCACACCTGTTTCTTGCTGCCACTGACGCAAGGCCATTTTCAACAACTGCCAGCGATCGCCCGTCAGGTGCCGATGGGGACGCAAGCAAACTGCAATCGCCCTCTTTTCCTGAGGGGGCGCAACAGGACGCGCCGACAGCAGCCACACGGGATCAGCTCCCTGTTGATGGGGAATCCCCCACTGCCGCAGGAGGGCGGCTGATCCGGAATCCCGCACCGTGACGGCCAGACAGCGGCGGAGAACTGCCCGTGTCCACCCCCGATAGACTGGCGATCGCAGCGGTCCAATCCCCTGTGCCCAAGCAATCGTGCGACAGCCAAACCGCTGTGCAAGGGTCATTAAGCCCAAGTAGTAGAGGGGACTCCGCCAACTGGTTACATCCTGAATGAGGCTGCCGCCGCCCCAAATAAAGGCTTGGCTCTGTTGGAGGGTGCGCAGTACCTTGCGCCACCGGCGGCGATCGCAGGTGGCAACGCCATAGCGGGCTGCCGTGGCTGCCGCATTGCCGCTGAGAACCACGGGCGAAACGTGGGGCGGCAACTGTTCCAAGAGCGTCGCCAAGAGGGCTTCATCCCCGGCATTGCCATAGCCGTAGTAGCCACAGAGAAAGACTTGAGTCATCCCACAGGCTCCACCAGCGGCACCGCTTGTAGAATCTGTTGCAGCACGTTGATCAAGGCGCGGGTGGGCTGAATGGCGGGCACCCAAGAAATGGAGTGATGGGGATACCTAACTTGCAGCCTTGCCACTTGCTGGTGCACTTGGTTGACGGTTTTCCCGCCAAAGAGAAAGTAGCCATAAATTTTGCTACTGGTGTGGCCTTCGGCTATCCGCGCCTCAATGGCCTGATCTAAACTTGTTGCTTGCGTCAGCAGTGCTGGCAGCACCCCACAGGTCTGACACAGCGCCTCAAACCAAGGGAGAACCTCAGGCCGACGACTGCCGTGGCCAAGGAGAATGTGGGCGGATTCATGGGCGATCGCCAATTGTAACCACGCCTGAAAGAGGGGCTGTCCCCCCAAAAAAGGAAGCAATTCGATGGGAAGCACAGCGTTGGCTGCTGCGATCGCCGGCGGCAGATCCACCACCACATGGTTGCCCGGCAACAAAAAGAGGGGCAGGATCACCAGTCGCTCCGCTCCCTGACACTGTGCCTGCTGACTAAACTGGCGAATCTGCTCAGGCAGCGGTGCCCCTTCTAGGGTGCCCCATCCCACCTTACCTAGGCCGGCCAATTGCTGGCAGAGAAATGCCAGTGCCTGCTGCGGCACCGGGTCAGGACTGCCGTGGCTAATGAGGAAGTAGGCCGTCATGCCGAAGCAAAGAAGCGCGATCGCCAGTTCTCGCCCAAGAGTTCCTGCTGCGGGACTAAGACTTGCTCGCCGGAGGCCAACCACTTCACCTGTACGGTGCGCTCCGTAGCTTCACTCTCGCCAATGACCAGACACACCGTGGCACCGACGCGATCGGCACGTTTCACCTGCTTAGCAAAGGCGCTGCCGCTAAGATCCACTTCTACGGTGTACCCTTGACGGCGCAACTGCTGGGCTAAAATCAGCCCCTGCCGTTCGGCGGCTTCGCCGCGCGTCACCATATAGAAATAGGGTTCCGCCCGTGGCGGTAAAGGGTGCTCCCGCAGGAGTAAAATCAACCGTTCTAGTCCCATGGCCCAGCCAATGGCAGGGGTGGCAGGTCCTCCTAACTCCTCCACCAGGTGATCGTAGCGACCCCCCCCACAGACCGTTCCCTCATTGCCCAAGCTTAAGTCCTGAAATTCAAAGGCAGTGTGGGTATAGTAATCCAGACCCCGCACCAGGGCAGGGTTAATCTGGTAGCGAATGCCGAGATCTTGCAGAAGGGATTGCACCTGCTCAAAATGGTGGCGGGATTGCGGACTGAGATAGTCCAATAGACGAGGGGCTTCCTTGACAATGGCTTGGGTGCGCGGGTCTTTGCTATCGAGAATGCGCAGCGGGTTGCGGTGCAGCCGGTCTTGGGAATCGGGGTCTAAGTCGGCTGTGTAGGGCGTGAGGTAATCCACGAGGGCTTGGCGGTACGCCCTGCGATCTTCGCGATCGCCCACAGAGTTGAGCATGAGGGTTAACTCTTTTAGTCCCAAAGCCTGCAGGATCTCTAGGGCCACGGCAATCACCTCCGCATCGGCGCGGGGATCAGCACTCCCGAGCACTTCTACCCCCAACTGGTGAAACTGGCGATAGCGACCTGCTTGGGGGCGCTCATAGCGAAACATCGGGCCTAGGTACCACAGGCGTTGCACGCCCCCTTGGCTATGGAGGCCATGCTCGATATAGGCGCGAACCACCCCTGCTGTGCCTTCGGGGCGCAGGGTTAACGACCGCTGAGCGCGATCGCTAAAGGTGTACATTTCCTTGCTGACAATATCGGTGGCTTCCCCAATCCCCCGCTCAAAAAGAGACGTGTACTCAAAAATGGGGGTGCAAATTTCGCGGTAGGCGGCGCGATCCAGAATCTGGCGAGCAGTGGTTTCCAAGTACTGCCAATAGACCCGCTCGGCGGGCAAAATGTCGCGCGTTCCTCGGGGTGCTTGCAAACCCATGGGGCAGGAGTGAGCAAATGAAACAGACGTATTATACCTGCCTAGCTCCCCAGTAACTTCTCCACTCGCTCCAGAATCTCGCGCATGTGCCTTAATTCCTCTAAAATCTCCCTCAGGAGGTCGGTGGTGGGATTGGGGGGAATGGTTTTCAATTCCACATGGAGCGTGGTAATGCCCATGACATCGCGGGCAAAGCGCGCCACTTCGTTGGGGTGAAACAGCAGCGGTTCGCGGCGAGTTTTGCGATGCTCTGGGTTGAGGCGTTGGGGATCAAAGGGGGGATTGAGGGTGTCTTTACTGGTATTAACGTAGCGGTAGATGGAGGCACGGGAGCGGCGGAGAATTTGCTGTACCTGATCCATGGTCATTAGCTCATCCCCCTCCCCCCAGTGGGCAGAATACTGCATTGAGCATGACCAAAGGGTAATGGGGCTATCAAATTTACTCTAGATAACGCAGAAATGACTCTGTTAAGTTTTCATTGTTACTTCTTCTGAGTCTAGGGTAGTGGAAGAGGGGCGATGTTGCTGCGCCAACAAACCACTCGCAAAAGAGAGTGCCACAGTGGAGCGATCGCCCCCCGCCAAATCCGCAAGAGCTTGGATACGTGCCTCATCGGTTAAGTAGTGTACAGCGATTGTCGTTGTTGAGGTGGTTGAATCAATATCCTTGTGCACCAGATAGTGGTGATCAGCTGCTGCTGCAATTAAGGATTGATGGGTAACGCACAACACTTGATGGGTTTGACCCAAGCGGCATAAGCTCTCGGCAATTGCCGCCGCCACTCGTCCAGAGACGCCCGCATCAATTTCATCAAAAATCAATGTCTTTGGTGTTTGTTGGGTCGTCAGACAGGTCTCCAGCGCCAGTAAAAAGCGACTCATTTCACCGCCAGAGGCAATCTCCCCAAGGGGTTGCAGGGGCTGGCCGGGGTTGGCGCTCCAGAGAAAGGTAATCTCGTCGGCACCGGCGCTAGTCACCTCCGTGGGTGTAAGCTGAACCGCAAACCGGGCTTGGGGAAGGCCAAGGGGTTTGAGGTGCACTAATAGGTCTTGCTGTAGCTGCTCGGCTGCCTGTTGCCGCAGCTGGCGGAGTTGGGCGCTGGCTGCTTCAAGGGCCTGTCGCAGTTGGGTAACTTCTGCTTCTAAAGACTCTTGGCTTGTGGATTCTTGACTCAGGGCTGCTAATTCTGCTTGGCTGCGATCGCGATAGGCAATGACACTGGCCAAATCAGGGCCATACTTGCGGCACAACCGTTGAAGTTGGTGAATCCGCTGACCTAGGGCTTCCAGGGTGGCCGGATCGGCGTCAAGGCGATCAGCATAGCTGCGCAGTTGGCGGGCGGCTTCCGTCGTGTGGGCGATCGCCCCCTCCAACAATTCGCCAATGGGCTGAAGCTCTGCATCCCAGTCGGCAATCGCTTGCAATGCCCCTTGGGCTTGCGCCAGCAGGGTCACCACACTGGGTTCCCCTTCGTAGAGAAGGTGATAGGCCCGCTGACTTTGAGCTTGCAGTTCCTGCACATGGCTGAGGCGTTGATAGTCCTGTTGCAACTGGGTCAGTTCCTCAGGATCGTTTAGAGCAGCAGGCAGCAGTTCTTGGAGTTGAAGGCGCAGCAAGTCCAGGCGTTGGAGGCGCTGCTGTTCTTGAGCAGCAAAGTCTTGCCATTCTCGCTGCCGCGCCTGCCAAGCACGATAGGCTGCTGCCACCCGCTGCCGCTGAGCTATTAAGGCCTCGCCACCATAGCGATCGAGCCAATCCCGCTGTTGGGCAGCACTGGCCAGTTGCACCGCCTGTCCCTGGGCAGTAAGGCGCACAAGGTGTTGCCGCAGTTCCTGAAGTTGTTGGCGATTCACCAGCACACCGTTGACTCGACTGCGACTGCGAAAGGTCTCTCCCCTAAGGCTAAACTCGCGGGTGCAGATTAATTCATCGCCTTCAGCATCAATTTCTAGGATGGACAGCCACTCTCTGACCGGGGGGGTAATGGTGAAAATGGCCTCAATACAGCCCTGCTCTGTCCCCGATCGCAACTGCCGTGCCGAGAGCTTGCCCCCCAGAAGGGCATCAATCGCATCAAGGAGAATAGACTTGCCTGTCCCTGTTTCCCCTGTGAGGACATTCAAGCCCCGCTGAAAGGTCACCTCTAGCTCTGCAATGAGGGCAAAATTCCGAATCCGCAGCGTTTGTAGCATTGTGGCTCCACGAGAGCAACAGTTCTAGGGCAATCCTTGGGAAAAGAGCTGCAACCCACTTTTAGGATCGTGCGACTTGATTTTGTACCGCTGATTAGCCTACATAGTAGAAGGTAACATTTTGCAACAATGTGAGGAGCAACCGCGCGGATGATCACGGAGGTAGCCATCCCGACCACGGTTCCCAAGGAATTTTTAGGTCCCCCGCTGGGCTTTAATCCCACACTGGTGATGTTTTTTGCGGCATTTGCGATCGCCCTTCTCTCCACTTGGGGTCACTTTCAAGGGCATTGGCCGGGCTGGATTTCCTTTGGGGCAAATATGTTGGCCTTGCACTTGATGGGCACAGTGATTCATGATGCCTCCCACAATGTTGCCCACAGTAACCGGATTATGAATGCGATCATGGGTCATGGCAGTGCTCTGATGTTAGGGTTTGTCTTCCCTGTCTTTACCCGCGTCCACATGCAGCACCATGCCCATGTCAATGATCCCGAAAACGATCCTGACCATTACGTTTCCAAAGGGGGGCCGTTGTGGCTGATTGCTCCTCGCTTCTTTTACCATGAGGTTTTCTTTTTTAAGCGGCGACTTTGGCGAAAATACGAACTTCTAGAGTGGTTTCTCAGTCGCCTAACACTGGCAGGGATTGTCACCTTGGCGGCGGTCAATGGCTATTTAGACTACGTGCTCAACTACTGGTTTTTGCCGGCGGGGGTCGTGGGTCTAATGCTGGGTCTATTTTTTGACTATTTTCCCCATCGCCCCCACATAGAGCGCGATCGCTGGCACAATGCGCGGGTTTATCCCAGTCGCCTTCTAAATATCTTGATTTTCGGCCAAAACTATCACCTGATCCATCATCTCTGGCCGAATATTCCCTGGTACAAACTGCAGCCGGCCTACTATGCCACCAAACCCCTGTTGGATGCCCACGGCTGTAAGCAGACCCTTGGTATATTTGAACCGGGGAATTTCTTGCCCTTTCTCTACGATGCGTTGGTGGGCTTGCACTTCCATCGCCCCCGTTCTTCTTGAGGTCAATCTCGCCTATGGTAACTGAGGCTGCGGGCGATCGCCCCCTCGTGGTGGCGGTCGAGAATTTACGAAAGTCCTATCGTAGCGGCTTCTGGCTGCGCACCGTGCTCACCCCCTTGCAGTCCGTATCCCTAGAGGTACGCCAAGGGGAAACTTTTGGTCTGCTGGGTCCCAACGGTGCAGGCAAGACCACCTTCCTCAAGATTCTCCTGGGGCTTGTGAAACCCAGTGGCGGTCAGGGCACGCTGCTGGGGCATCCCTTGGGCGATCGCGCCGTGCGGCAGCGGATTGGCTACCTGCCGGAAAACCCCTACTTCTATGACTATCTGACAGCTTGGGAATTCCTAGAGTTTACGGCGGGACTCTTTGGCCTCAGTGCCGCTACCCGCAGAGAACGTATTCCCCTGCTTTTGGAGATGGTTGGCCTCAACCTCAAGGACGCCCGCAAAAAACAAATGCGCCGCTATTCTAAGGGGATGGTGCAGCGGGTCGGCTTGGCGCAAGCCCTGATTAACGATCCTGAAGTGGTGTTTTTGGACGAACCCATGTCGGGTCTCGATCCCCTTGGCCGCTACCAAATTCGTGAGATTATTCTTTCCCTAAAACAGCAGGGCAAGACCATCTTCTTCAACAGTCATGTCCTGGCGGACGTGGAGGCCATTTGCGATCGCGTTGGCATTTTGGCCCAAGGGCAATTAATTTGTGCTGGCAGCGTGGATGAACTGCTCGGCAGTAGCGAAGCTTACCATGTGGTGGGCAAAGGAGGTCATGTGGATGGCCTTCAGGAATGGCTCTATTCCCTAGAAATTCAGGGCGATCGCTGGCAAGGGGTGATCAAAATTCCCCTGCCCCGGTTTCTAGCCTTGGTTGAAGAAATGGGGGGCAAAGTCCTACAACTGCGCCTTGCTCGCCCCACCCTTGAAGAGTTTTTTGTGGAACAACTGCGCCAACAGGGGATTCAAGTGACCCATTAGGGACGCAATCCCTCTGAAGTCCTCGTCACAACAGGTCATCATCCATGCTGAACTGGCGCCGTTTTCTCTGGTTAAGTTGCCTTGCGGCTCTTTTGGGGATTTCCTGTGGCACCTCTTTTTCTTCTAACGCCACCGATGCCCTCGGCCAACAGATTGAGCAATTGCGCCAAGCGCCCCTCATGGTCATGGTCGAGAACTCCCAAGGCCGCCCGATTCCCAATGCCCGCATCGAACTGGTGCAACAGCGCCATGCCTTCCCCTTTGGCGTTGCCCTCGATACGCAGATGTTTCGCCCCAGTCCACCGCCGGCTGCCCCTTGGTACAAGCAGACAGCTCAGGAAAACTTCAATGCGGCTGTCCATGAAAATGCCCTCAAGTGGTACGAGTTGGAGCCAGAGCAGGGCAAGCTGGACTTTACCCTCGCTGACACCATCTATCGTTGGGCGCAAGCCCAGGGCTGGTCAATGCGCGGCCATACCCTCTTTTGGGAAGTGGAGCAGTTTAATCCCCCCTGGCTAAAAACCCTGCCACCAGAGCAATTGCGCGCAGCGGTGAAAAACCATGCCATTACGGTGTGTCGCCACTACCGCGGTCGCATCAATGAATTTGATGTCAACAATGAAATGCTCCATGGCAACTTTTTCCGCAGTCGCCTTGGTGAGGGTATTGTCAAGGAGATGTTTGCATGGTGCCGTGAGGGGAATCCTGACGCGATTCTCTATGTCAATGACTACGGCATCATTGAGGGCGATCGCCTGAACGACTATGTAGAGCAGATTCGCAGTCTCTTGGCCCAAGGGGTTCCCCTAGGCGGGATTGGCATTCAAGCCCATCTGGAATCTCCCTTGGACGAGGCCAAAATGCAGCGTGCCCTCGACACCCTTGCCCAGTTCAATCTGCCCTTGAAAATCACGGAAGTGAGTGTAAGTTTGGCCGACGAGCAGCAGCAGGCACAGACCCTGCGCCAAATTTACCGCATTGGTTTTGCCCATCCCGCCGTGAAGGGAATTTTGCTCTGGGGCTTTTGGGCGGGGAACCATTGGCGCCCCCAAGCCGGACTCTATCGCCAAGACTTTTCCGCCAAGCCGGCAGCGATCGCCTACCGCAAACTCCTCTTTGAGGAGTGGTGGACAAAGGCAAATGGCCAAACGAATGCCCAGGGGCAATGGCAAGGACGGGGTTACCTAGGGCGCTATCGTTTGACAGTGACTGCCCAAGGCCAAACCCGCACCCAAGAGTTGGAACTGCCCCCAGGGGGGACAACGGTAACCGTGCGGCTGTGAGCCTAGCCCTGCATCGCTGCTCGCAGGAGGGAAAGCCACGCCAAGGGACGACCCGTGTAAATGTCCATAACCGCCTTGGCCAGTTGGGGGAGGGTGCGGTGGCCATAGAACCAAGGGGGGGTCACCCCTAACTGGAAGGGAACGCGAATCACGGCCTTTGCCGGATAGTCAAACAGGAAACTGTTGTGCACTACTCCCACCCCAGAGCCGATGGCCGCCGGTGTATGGCCGGGAAAAGCCCCCCAAGGAGTACAGCCTAACCCATAGGCCAAGGAAACCCAGGCATTAATGGCAATAGAGCCGTAGCGCAGTTGGGCGATCGCCTGCTCCAGCACCTCTGGATGGCCGGCCTCCGTGCGCGGGTCAATGATCACGCTACACCCCAAGGTTCCCCAGAGCCGCTCATTCACAAAGGGCACCGCCGTGGCCAGATAGGTCGCGGCATCGTTTACGGGCAGGGTCACCTCTGCCAACAGACCGCAAAAGACCTCCTCTTGGAAAATGCGGGGATTGGCGGTGGGGGTGAGGCTTGGAATCAGCGTCCAAGGGATCGTGCCCTCCACAGCAGGGCTGAGGACGATGGCTTGGGGATAGTCGGCCACAAAAGACCGGTAACGGGCGATCGCCCCCGGATAGTAGGCAGGGCGGGGCGGAATCTCTTGCAGTTGTGCCTTGAGGGCATTCAGGAATGCCTCCCGCTGCGGCCATCCTGCAGCCGTGACAAGGATTTGCGCCCCAATGCAGTTGAAGCTGGCGTTATGCACCAAGGCACTGGCCACCTGGCGGGCTTGGTACCTCAGTTCTGCCTCTGTCCATTCCCCAGGAACCATTAACAGGGGAGTAACATTGCCCAATTCCGCCGTGATGGGCTTAAGCAGTTTGCGCTGTTGGCGGGCTTTGCGAATCGCCTGCTCAGCTGCTGTTTCTCCCCAGACAAGGCGATTGTAGGTATGGTGGGAACCGGTGATGTGAATGTGCTGCGTCAACGGATGGTGGCAGAGGGCTTCCCCCATCGCAGCATCTCCCTCAACAATCTCAAGGAACCCCGCTTCAATCAGAGGCGCACAAATCTTGCGAAAACAGGCCGTCAAGGGAGCCAAGAGGGGATTCATCTTCAGCAGTGCCACGCGATTGGCCACCACCAGTTGATAGAGGGCATCCGCCAAGCACAACGATGTGATATTGCCGGCCCCTAGCACCACAGCAACTCCCGGTGGCGGTGGGTTCCGGTAGGCATTCCCCTGGCTAGGGGGTTGATTGGGTTGGATCCAAACTTCGGCTTTAACTCCAAACCAGAGTAAGCGCTCTTGCCAATTGCGCGGCAGAATCTCAGCAATGGCCTGACCGGTGGGAGTAGTTCGCCAGCGGGGCACTGGGGGGGCTGCCTCGTGACGGAGGGCATGGAGATAGTGATCCAGCTGGAGAATGAGTCCCAGAGGGCCTGTTGTCCACTCTTCCCCGGCCCAAACGCCTTGGGGATCAATGCCTTTGATTTGACAGGCTAAGTGCACCCATTCTGCGGCGTGGCGACGGACAAGGGCTTTGATGGGTTCGAGGTAGGGAATCCGTTGACGGGGAGAGAGATTCTGCCAATCGCTGGCCTGCCGATGGAGGCGTTCGAGTTCGGGAATCGTTGCGGTTGAAAGGGTCATAGCAGTTGGTTGCTTTGTTCCTGTAAGCACGGGGGGACAGCGGTGCCGGTTCTGGGTGTGCTGCTACTCTCAATACTCCTCTGCCAAGAAACTCAATCGCGATCGCCAGCCCGCTGCGCTACATTAAAAAATTATGAACGATGCAAGGGAGGTAAGGCGTGATTCGTCCCGACAGCGAAGTCATTTTAGAAGTTCGAGAACTGACGGCCAGTGTAGAGGACACCCCCATTCTCAAAGGCCTGAACTTGACCATTCGCGCGGGAGAAATCCATGCCATCATGGGACCCAATGGCTCCGGCAAAAGCACCTTCTCCAAAATTCTCGCGGGTCATCCCGACTACACCGTAACGGGTGGCGAAGTACTTTACAAAGGCAAAAATCTCTTGGCATTGCCCCCTGAAGAGCGGGCGCGCGAAGGTGTCTTTTTGGCGTTTCAATACCCCCTTGAGATTCCAGGGGTGAGCAATCTTGACTTTTTGCGGGTGGCCTACAATGCCAAGCGTCAGCACCAAGGCCTCGATGAACTGGATGCCTTTGACTTTGATGATCTGGTGCGGCAGAAAATTGAACTGGTGAAATTAGATGAGGGCTTCCTCAATCGCGGGGTAAATGAGGGCTTCTCCGGCGGTGAGAAAAAGCGTAACGAAATTCTGCAAATGGCACTCTTGGAGCCAACCCTTGCCATCCTCGATGAAACGGACTCTGGCTTGGATATTGATGCGCTGCGGATTGTGGCCAATGGCGTTAATCAATTGAGCCGCCCCGATAACTGTATTCTCCTGATTACCCACTATCAGCGGCTGCTGGATTACATCGTGCCCGACTATGTGCACGTTATGGAGGGGGGAAGGATTATCCTCACCGGGACGAAGGAACTGGCGTTGGAACTGGAAGCGCGGGGCTATGACTGGGTGCGCGAAGAGGAGGTTGCTACACCATGACAATTACGGTCAACGCCAATTCCGATCAAGCGGATCTGCCCAAAGCTAGTCGCGCCAATGAACTCAATGATCTGTTGACCTTAGCACCGCCGCCGCGCCACGCTGAGCTGGAACCTTTACGCCAAGCCGCCCGCGATCGCCTCCATGAGCAAACGTTACCTACCCCCCGCGATGAGGACTGGCGCTTTACGGATTTAGGGGCTTTGCGCAGGCGCTCGTTCCAAGCTCCTATTGCCCCTCTCCATCCAGAAATTGTTGCCGAAGTAGGGCATCTGTTGGGTGAGCGCAGTTTTCCCACTGTTGCCCAAATTGTCCTGATTGACGGCTATTTCTGTGGGGAACTTTCCCGCGTGAATGCCACTGGAGTTGAGTTATTGCCCCCTTCAATGCCAGCGATCGCCCCCGCGGAGATTTTTAGCGATCTCAACAGCGCTATGCTGGCGGATCGGGTTTGTCTGCGCCTAACGGGACACTTGGCTGAACCTGTGGAAGTGTTTTTTGTCAGTAGTCGGCAGCAGCAGAGTGTTGTTTCACCGCGCCTTTCCATTGAAGTGGCAGCCCAGGGCCAAACTACCCTGGTTGAGCACTTTTTGTCTCTAACGGGCGATCAACAGTTTACCAATAGTGTCACGGAACTTTCCCTAGGTACCAGTGCCCATCTGCGCCATGTACGGATTCAACACCAATCACCCACAGCGATTCACATTGGCTGTACGACAGTTTGCCAAGCCCAAGACAGTCACTACGAAGGACACGCCATTGATTTGGGGGGATGCCTGAGCCGCCACAATTGGCAGGTGCAGATCTACGGCAGTGGTAGCCAGACAATCCTAAAGGGACTGGCGATCGCCAGGGACAGTCAAATTATGGACACCCACTCGGCAGTGTTCTTTAATGCGCCCCACAGCAGGAGTGAACAAATTCACAAGTGCATCGTTGGCGATCGCGCCCACGGCATCTTTAATGGCCGCGTAGTTGTGCCTCAAGTGGCGCAACTGACAGATGCCAAGCAACTCAGTCGCACGCTGCTGCTTTCCGACAAAGCCCGTGTGGATACCAAACCGCAACTGGAAATTGTTGCCGACAATGTCAAGTGCTCCCACGGTGCCACCGTTAGTCAACCGGCGGCCGATGAGCTGTTTTACCTCCGCAGTCGCGGGTTAGATGAGCAGGAAGCTAAGACCCTCATTGTCAAAGCCTTTGCCCTTGAGCAGCTAACGGGTATTGAGCCGCAGATTCTGCGACAGGAGTTAGAAGGAGTACTATTAGC
Source organism: uncultured Thermosynechococcus sp. (assembly GCF_937958135.1). NCBI lineage: Bacteria > Bacillati > Cyanobacteriota > Cyanophyceae > Acaryochloridales > Thermosynechococcaceae > Thermosynechococcus > uncultured Thermosynechococcus sp. The sequence goes on from NZ_CALGOG010000019.1 coordinate 42,741, forward strand.
CAAATTACATTGAGTCTGCCGCAGCAGCACTCTTGCACCGCCCTGCGAAAAGCATATTCACTCCAGTCCAACGGAGGACGCCGACCCCTGTCCCCAACAGCAAGACATACGGCGGTCTTAGGGGGCGTCCTAGAAATCCCCCTTGGTGGAGCATCATTAAAATATCGGCCACCTCTTTGGGCAGGCCTAGGTAATAGTAACCAATATGGAATAGCACACCTGTGGCCGCAGTCATGACCTAGGGCGCGGCAAGCCTCGCCGTACCACTGCGCG
>NZ_CALGOG010000020.1:0-48652 GCF_937958135.1 uncultured Thermosynechococcus sp.
GTCCGCGGAGGGTTAGTCGGGACCTAAGGCGAGGTCGAAAGACGTAGTCGATGGACAACGGGTCAACATTCCCGTACCGATTTGGCGTTGTGCAGAGGGACGGAGAAGGCTAACGCAGCCGCATGATGGTTAGCGGTTCAAGCGTTCAAGGCGATGAGGGACGGCGAAAACGTCCTGAGCTAAGACGTGAGTACGAGGGGATACGTCCCCGAAGTGTGTGATGTCAAGCTTCCAAGAAAAGCTCTAACCACGTTAACGTCAAATTGCCCGTACCCGAAACCGACACAGGTGGGATGGTTGAGAATACTAAAGGGCGCGAGATAACTCTCTCTAAGGAACTCGGCAAAATGGCCCCGTAAGTTCGCGAGAAGGGGTGCCACCGAGAGGTGGTCGCAGTGAAGAGATCCAGGCGACTGTTTACCAAAAACACAGGTCTCCGCTAAGTCGCAAGACGATGTATGGGGGCTGACGCCTGCCCAGTGCCGGAAGGTTAAGGAAGTCGGTTAGCTTCGGCGAAGCTGGCGACCGAAGCCCCGGTGAACGGCGGCCGTAACTATAACGGTCCTAAGGTAGCGAAATTCCTTGTCGGGTAAGTTCCGACCCGCACGAAAGGCGTAACGATCTGGATGCTGTCTCGGAGAGAGGCTCGGCGAAATAGGATTGTCTGTGAAGATACGGACTACCTGCACCTGGACAGAAAGACCCTATGAAGCTTTACTGTAGCCTGGTATTGGGTTCGGGCTTTGCTTGCGCAGAATAGGTGGGAGACGTTGAAGCAGTCCTTGTGGGGATTGTGGAGTCAACGGTGAGATACCACTCTGGCAAGGCTAGAATTCTAACTGTTAGCCGTTATCCGGCAATGGAACAGTATCAGGTGGGCAGTTTGACTGGGGCGGTCGCCTCCTAAAAGGTAACGGAGGCGCGCAAAGGTTCCCTCCGGCTGGTTGGAAATCAGCTTAAGAGTGTAAAGGCATAAGGGAGCTTGACTGTGAGAGTGACAACTCGAGCAGGGTGGAAACACGGCCTTAGTGATCCGACGGCTATGAGTGGAAGTGCCGTCGCTCAACGGATAAAAGTTACTCTAGGGATAACAGGCTGATCTCCGCCAAGAGTTCACATCGACGCGGAGGTTTGGCACCTCGATGTCGGCTCATCGCAACCTGGGGCGGTAGTACGTCCCAAGGGTTGGGCTGTTCGCCCATTAAAGCGGTACGTGAGCTGGGTTCAGAACGTAAATCATTGCGTCACTTCACAGTAATGTGGAGCAGCAAACCGACTAAAATCGGTAGAATCTTAATCAGTGACCGAACGGCTGGTTAAGACAATACCGAGGGTAAGCAAGAGTCTCGTGACAGATGATTTGACGCTGAGTTACATTGCTGGTTTTTTAGATGGTGATGGGTGCATCAATTTGCAAATAGTGCGGCGTAAGGACTACATCCTTGGCTACCAAATCCGCGCCAGTATTACCTTCTTTCAGTCTTCTTCTCATCGTTCCTTCTTGGAGTGGTTGAAGTCCATTTTCCAAGTGGGGTTTGTGAGAGATCGAAAGGATGGCTTAAGTGAATATGCCATTGTTGATGCACCATCTGTCCTGAAAATATTGCTCGCTCTAAGCAGTTACCTTCGCCTAAAGAAACCACAATGTGACCTAGCTATCGCTGTGCTACAGGAGCTTGTTCAATCAAGGCGCTTGACGCCAGAACAGTTCCTGAAGCTTGCTCAGCAAGTGGATCGGTTCGGTGAACTGAATGCCTCTAAAAAGCGTTCTATTCGCTCTGAGCAAGTGGAACAGTTCTTGAGATCACGACAACTCTTGATCCCGTAGAGACTGAAGCCTAGGCTTGAGTTAGCCATCAAGCGTAAGCTGAGATGCTCTGAGGCTGTCAGAGACATCAAACGTCGGCTCCTGATTCGTTAACGGCGAGAGTCAGGATGAAGATATAGTCCATGCTCGTAGTGATACGAGAACAACATGCGTGAGACAGTTCGGTCCATATCCGGTGCAGGCGTAGGAGCATTGAGAGGAGTCCTCCCTAGTACGAGAGGACCGGGAGGAACGCACCTCTGGTGTACCTGTTATCGTGCCAACGGTAGACGCAGGGTAGCCATGTGCGGAGTGGATAACCGCTGAAAGCATCTAAGTGGGAAGCCCACCTCAAGATGAGTGCTCCCATGGCATAAGCCAGTAAGGTCACGGGTAGAACACCCGTCAATAGGCTCCCGATGGAAGTCCAGTAATGGATGAAGTCTAGGAGTACTAATAGACCGAGGGCTTGACCTCATCAATCAAAAGGTGTCTGAATAAATTTACGATCCTGACAATCGCTATTTAGTTAAAAGGTTATCTTTGCTGAACTTATCTAGCAATTTTTGAGTCTAGGTTCTTAACTTAAAATGAAGACTTTGCCTAGTGCCTATGGCGCGGCGGAACCACGCTGATCCATCCCGAACTCAGAGGTGAAACGTCGCAGCGGTGAAGATAGTGGGAGGGTAACCTCCTGCAAAAATAGCTCGGTGCTAGGCAAAATATTTAAGCTACCCCATCTAGAAGATCTAGGTGGGGTATTGATTTTTAAGAAATATCTAAGGGATGATTGCTTGTGGATAGACGAGTGCAGGACAGTCCTAAGCTGCTAACGGATTCGTGGGCGGGTAGGTACTCCCCTTGAACTTCAGTTGTTTGGCTCCAGTCGCGGTACATTTCGCCTAACTCTGACACGGGTATTGATTGAACTCCCTGCGGTGCATCGCTGGTCAAGGAGGCAGGGGGTACACGTATCGGCTATATCTATCTGAGTGAATTTACGGCCCATGCGGCGGATCAGTTGCGAGGGGTAATTCGTAAGCTAGAGGCAGAGATTGATACTGCCCGCAGGTGGTTGAATCAGGGGCTTATTGTTTGTAGGGTGGATCAGTGAATAAGCGGGAGCGAAGCAATCTGCAATCAGGAATGACCCTGAGTTTACGGCGGCGGAAGGACTGGCTGCTCACATTTGTTCCTAAAAGTCAACACCACGCTTCAGATCAACGCCCTTCTCGGCGTAGTGTTTGTGGCAGATCATTTCCGAGTGAACGCTAGCGAGTTCAAAGTAGGCAGGGGGATATTTACAGCGACCGGTAATAATGATTTCGGTGGTGCGAGGCTTGCGCAGAAGGGTTTGCACAATGGGTTCGACCGGCAAAAGCTCAAGGTCAACCGTGGGGTTGAGTTCATCGAGGATGATTGTTTTGTAAAGGCCAGAGGCAATGGCAGCACGGGCAATTTCCCAGCCGCGTTCGGCTTCGATGTAGTCAATTTCTTGCTGTTGACCGCGCCAGACAATGGCATCGCGGCCGCAGCGGTGGTGATCTACAAGATGGGGATAGCTTTCCTTGAGGGCGGCGATCGCGGCATCTTCGGTGTAGCCTTGCCCCCCCTTGAGCCACTGGAGAATCAGGACACGGTGGGATTCATCGCGACTGATCCCTTTGCCAATCGCCTGCAGGGCTTTACCCAGGGCACTGGTGGACTTGCCTTTGCCATCGCCTGTATAGATTTCAATTCCTTCAATACCCTGCTCTTGAGCCGTAGGATGCACAAGGGGACGCATTTCGGAGTGAAGGTCAGCAATTTGCAGGAGTTGGGCAGGGGCACCCCGACCAGTGGCAATAATTTCCAAGTGCTCAGGCTTGTGGCGGAGAGTGTTGACGACTTCCTCAACGGGCAGGAGGCCTAGATCTAAAACAGGGTTAAGTTCGTCCAAGACAATCACAGAATAGAGGCCGGAGGCGATCGCTCCTTTAGCAATATCCCAGCCCCGCTGTGCCTCTTGGCGATCGAACTTAGTAATCTGCTCGGCGGTAAAGTATTCGGCGCGGCCGGTGCGCACCTGATCAATTAAGTGGGGAAAACCCCGTTGCAGGGCTTCAATGGCGGCATCTTCGGCATAGGCACGGCCAGGTCCTTTGAGAAAGCGCAGTAGGAGTACCCGAGTTGGCCACGCAGAGGCAATGCCAAGGCCAATGGAGCGCAAAACGACCCCCAAAGCTGCTTGGGATTTCCCTTTACCAGCACCGTCATAGACGTGGAGTTGACCGCTCACCCGTCCGGGACGAATCTGGGCTGTTTGAATGCCAATACCTGCACGGGGCATAGGGGTGTGAATAAAAGAACCTAAAGGGATTGTATCAAGGGCTGGGTGGCATTTTGAGAACCACGGCTTCAACCGTTAAATCGGTGGTAGTGGTGGCCGTAATAGCCCAGCGCAGGGGCCGACCATGAGCTTGCAGGGCTTGTTCAACGGCCTCATGAAAAGGGAGGAAGAGGGGGGGTCGGGGTAGGGTAAGACGGATAAATTCCATTTGCATAGGCTTTATGGGTTAAACACCAATGACAACGACGGTGACATTGTCGCGGCCGCCGTGGGTTTTGGCCGCATTTACAAGGGCAGTCGCTGCTTTTTCGACATCGGGTTCGCTGAGGTAGATACTGATGACTTCGTCGGTGAGTTCTTCGGTCAAGCCATCGCTGCACAGAAGCAGGCGATCGCCCGGCTCTAGATCAATCGGTTGAATGTCAATTTGGGTGAGGTCTTCGCGGCCCAGGCACTGGGAGAGCACATGGCGCCAGGGATGTTGCCGTGCCTGCTCAAGGGTCAAGCTGCCTAACTGTACAGCTTGGGCAATCCAAGTGTGATCGTTGGTAATTTGCTGAAGTGCGTCTTTGCGCCAGCGGTAGATGCGCGAGTCCCCTACATGGGCACACCAAGCGCGATCGCCCTTTTCCTCAACCAGAACCACCACTGCTGTTGTCCCCATATCGGCACGGGCACTATTTTGACGTTGCTGCTCAACAATGGCCTGATTGGCTGCGAGAAAGGCTTGGCGGAGTAGGGTCTCAGGGTCATGCTGAAGGTCTTCGAGGTGGGTTTCTAGGAATGTCTGAATATGTTCGACTGCTAGACGACTGGCTTCCTCGCCGCCGGCGTGACCCCCCATACCATCGGCAACAATAAAAAAGCGGTGGTGCTTCTCGTCAATATAAAAAGCATCCTGATTGCTTTTGCGAATCAGACCGCAGTCAGTTAAGCCGGCAACCTTCATGACCCCCCTATTTTGGGCTGCTTGTTAAAACATTTTTTCATACTTGTCGAGTTTAAGCATTAGTCGCCAATAGAGGATCCCAAACCATGCCGCTAATACGGCTGCTACCCCTGCTAGAAGCAGATACTGGTTCACGAGTAAAATTGTCGCCACTAGGGAAAAACTGCCAATGAGCACCACATAATTTAGCCCTAAATTAATGTTACTCAGGCGCCGCAGCAGGCGATCGCTCTCGCTGGCGCGCACCCGCAAGCGCAGATCCCCATTCTCAAGTTTATCGAGAACCTCTTCAAGGCGACGGGGCAAGCCGATAGCACTGCTGCCCACTTGAGCTGCTTGACGACTCAGTTCAGAGAAAAGACTGCTATTACCGGGATCGGGGAAGTTTCCGTTAGTCATAAGTTCGGTCGCAAATGGTTGGGCAACTTGCATGAAGTTAAAGTCTTTGTCGAGTCCCTTGCCCACCCCCTCTAGGGTGGAAAATGCACGCATCACAAAGGTAAATGTCGCTGGAAATCGAAAGGGTTGATTATAGGCAATTTCGTAGAGATCATCGCTAATTTGAGCTACCGATTGGGTTTCAAAGGATTGGTTCATGAAATTGTCAAGCAGATACTGAATCGAGCGCCGCACCGGCCCCAGATCGCCTGTGGGCACCAATGCCCCTAGCTCTACAAGGCACTGCACCACCTGTTCAGCATCCCGCTGGGCAATACTGAAAAAAGTTTTCAGTAATTTATCGCGGGTCACAGGTTGAATGCGTCCCATCATGCCAAAGTCGTAGAAAATCAGTTGGCCACTGGGACTGACGGCAATGTTGCCCGGATGGGGGTCGGCGTGGAAGAAGCCGTCATTGAGCACTTGATAGAGGTAGGCTTTCGCCCCCAGTTCGGCAAGGCGTTTGCGGTCTAGGCCAGCCGCTTCGAGGGCTTCGTAGTGGCTGATTTTAATCCCGGGCAGGTACTCAAGGGTAAGCACACGCCGTGAGGTGTAACGCCAATAGACGCGGGGCACACAGGCCCACTCGCGATCGCGAAAGTTGCGGCGGAAGGTGTCGGCGTTACGTCCCTCATTGAGGTAGTCAATTTCTTCGTAAAGAATGCGGCAGCACTCGTCGTAAATGCCCATCCAGTCGCGGCCTTGACCCCATTTAGGATGGTTCTGGAAGTACTGCGTAATCCCCCTGAGAATGGCCAGATCAATATCAAACAACTGCCGCAGACCGGGGCGTTGGACTTTGACCACCACTTCTTCGCCGGAGAGGAGTTGCGCTTTGTGCACTTGGCCAAGACTGGCGGCAGCCATGGGGATGGGATCAAAGCTGCGAAAGAGTTCGGGGATATGGCGGCCAAAATCTTCGTAGATAATTTTTTCGACAAGCTCGTAACTAAAGGCAGGGACGCGGTCTTGGAGTTTGCTCAGTTCTTCGACGTATTCACTGGGAAAGAGATCGGCGCGGGTGGAAAACAGTTGTCCCAGTTTGATGAAGGTCGGTCCAAGATCAAGGAAGCTTTCGCGAATCCAAATGGCTTGGGCACGACGTCGCGCTGCACGTTTGGCCTCGGTCATGCCGCCCCAGTAACTCCAAGATTGGGTAAGGAGCCAGCGACCAAAAAGAAATCGCCAGACAAAAAACCAAATGTCAAAGAAGCGCCGCGTTTTGGAGTAGCGCTCGCGATTCCAGCGGTAGGATTTGCCGGTGGGGGTCAAACTGGCGGAAACTGGTGTGGACACGCGCTCTTCTGTAGTGAGTTATCTCAACAAATTGTAACGAATCCCCAAAGAATAATAGGCTACAGGGCGTAGCGATCGCGCCCCATGCCGAGGGCAAAGCGCAGGGAATCGGGCAGGCTCTTGCTACTGGCGGTTAAAAAGCACGTCAGCCCCAAGAGGCTAAAGACCGCTGCGACGCGAAAGATCAGCCGATAGCCCAAGGGTTCAACCAGCCCCCCCAGCAGTGGTCCTGCTAAGGCCATCCCCAGATCAAAGCCCCCTAAACTGAGGCTGAGAACTCGTCCTCGCTCATGGGTGGTGGAGCGATCGGCCATCAGAGCAGCGACCATAGGAATGAGGACACCGCCGGCAAGACCTTCGAGGATGGCAGCCCAGAGGACACCCACGGGAGTTTGGGCTTGGGCGAGGAGCACCATCGCCACCACGTAGCAGGCAAGACTGGCGGAGATAAAAATGCCCCGTCCCCAGCGATCGGAGGCAGAACCCGTCGCCACGCGACCGATAAAGCTGGCGATCGCCGCTACGGAGTAAAACAGCCCCGCCGAAATATCGAGCCGCTCGCTGGCAATAAACAGGGGAATAAAGGTGGCGATCGCCCCAAATGTCAACCCCACACTCAACATCACGAGGCTGGGAATGCGCAGCCGCTCTGAGAGTAAAAGCCGCCAAAAGAGGCGTTTCTCTGGGCGAGGCACCCCCAAGTCCTGAGGGATATTTACTGCCCGCACCCCTGCGGCAGCTATGAACCCAAGGGCGGCTAAGCTACTGGCAACAATGAAGACCCAACTGTGACTGTAGTTCATTTGCAGCCAACTGCCGAGACTGGGTCCGAGGGCAACGCCAATGGGATGCACAAGACTGGTGTAGCCGATGATTTCACCGCGATGTTGAAGGGGAGCAATGTCGGTAACCAGTGCCATATAGCCGGTGGTAAAGCCGGCAATGCTGACACCGTGGATAAGGCGCGCAAGAATCAGGAGGGGCAGGTTGTGGCTGAAGAGGTAGAAGAGAGGGGCGATCGCCGCCACAGCGAGGCCAATGAGCAGGGTAATTTTGCGTCCCTGGCGGTCGGCCAGTGGCCCTAGCCAAGAGCGGGAGCAAATGAGTCCAACGGCAAAGGCACCCATAACAAATCCCACCTGATGGGGCGTACCTCCTTGTTCAGCAATATAGAGGGGTAGGGTGGGCAGCAGGGCGGCAATGCTTGACCAAAACAGTAGGCCTGCCAGCACCAGTCTCAATAGCGTTTGCCGCACCGCTGGGGAGAGCTTCAACAGGACAACCACAACTGCCTCTTGTTAACAAAACGTTACATCTCTATCTATGATAACGGCTTGCGTTAGGTTAACCCTCGGCTGTGGGCAGATTGCAGCTAAGCTACTCTAGGAACACTCAACTTCTTCTCAAAAAAATAAGAGGAATAGAAGCCAGTTACAAAAAAAGTGGGGAATTTATCCCTAGGCTTGCCCTTTTTCGGGAAAGCTACTGAGGGGATACCCTCCGCTTTCTTGTCATTCTCACTCGCCGCTATAGCCACCGCCTAGGGTAGAACTCTCGTAATCCGACATGCCTGAGTTGTAATCGTGGAATGCGCCGCTATGGTCAATCCAGCCGGGGTTGCCCTCAGGATCGACGTGGCTTGGCTCAGGATAGTTGTCACCTAGGGCACGGCTCCACTCCTCTGCCCACCAAGAGTTCTCATTGCTGTGCTCACGAATTGATTCGGCTAGACCGTCGGTGTTGCCCAGACTGAAATCGCTGCTTGTGCTGCCTCCAAAATCATAATTCGGCATTGGGGCGTAGGTGTCACTTCCCATATCCATGCCGCTGTCAGCCGAAACATTTGGAGAATAGAAGGGAACCTCAGCATTAGGAGGAGCAGTTTGCCACTGGGTTACGTCTGCCGCTGGTTCCCCTGAAAGCCTGCCGAAGACAACTAGGGCAAGACCCCCGAGGACACATGTTCCTAAGATACCCCCTACTACTGCGATCCTGGGCCACCTTAGAATATGTTGCTTCTGAAATGGTGCTGAAGTTGCTGGGGGTGTTGCGGTGTTGAATTCCCATAGACGTTGATTTCTCATTGCCTCGCCAACCTCCTGTCTTAAGCCCCTGCTAGTGCTATTTTAGGGAGAATTTCATAGGATTTATGATGTCGAGGTATCCCTGAGGTAGCACATTAGGGACAACTTCAGGTAGAGCTTTGCCGACACTTGCCCCTGTGGCTCACTGGAGGGGGAGTTCTTGCTGGTCAGCTTCAGGCAAGGTTTGAGTGGCTGGGCTACTTTTTGGGCTGTTGCTTTGACTTTTACGTAGCCCCACGGCAATTTTACTGTGTTTTTCAATCTGGCGCATGACTTCTCGGGCGCGCTGAATGACCACGGGCGGAAGTCCCGCAAGGCGACCCGCTTCAATACCGTAGGAGCGATCGGCACCGCCGGGCTTGACTTGGTGTAGAAAAATAATCTCGTCGGGGAGTTCCTTAACAACTACTTGGTAGTTAGCCACATTGGGCAGGAGTGCTGCCAGTTGATTCAGCTCGTGGTAGTGGGTGGCAAAAATGGTGCGCGATTTCAAGACGGTGGCAAGATATTCTGCTACAGACCAAGCGATCGCCAGCCCGTCAAAGGTAGCCGTACCGCGGCCAATTTCATCGAGAAGCACAAGGGAGCGATCGCCCGCATGGTTAAGAATATTGGCCGTTTCATTCATTTCCACCATGAACGTGGATTGGCCGGTCGCTAGATCATCAACCGCACCCACGCGGGTAAAAATGCGATCGCAGATTCCCAATGTGGCACTTGTAGCGGGCACATAACTGCCCATTTGCGCCAGCAGTTGGATCAGACCCACCTGCCGCAGATAGCAACTTTTGCCACTGGCATTGGGGCCTGTCAGCACCACTAGATCGGCACTCGTACCGAGTTCGGTGTCATTGGGAACAAAAAATCCCGCCGGCAACATCTGCTCCACCACGGGATGGCGACCCCCACGAATTTGAAGCTGGCGATCGCGAGTCATTTGCGGTCGGCAATAGCCCTGATACAGCGCCACCTCTGCTAACCCCAAAAGCACATCTACCGCTGCCACCGCCGCCGCAATCTCACGAATCGTGGAGGCCTGAGCGGCCACCTGCTCCCGCAACTGAACAAAATACTGGTACTCCAGCTCAAAAAGATGGCTTTGGGCAGTCAGCAATCGCGCTTCCCGTTCCTTGAGTTCAGCCGTGATAAAGCGTTCCTCATTCGTGAGGGTTTGCTTGCGGATATAGTCAGCGGGAACTTGGTTCAGTTTGGCGCGGGAGACACTGAGGTAGTAGCCAAAAGCTTTGTTATAGCCCACCTTGAGGGTGGTAATGCCTGTGCGCTCCCGTTCTTGGGCTTCTAAGTTAAGAATCCACTGTTGATCTTGCTCAATTTGCCGGCGTTGCTGATCCAGTTCCGGATAGGCTCCCGGTCGCAGGAGACCCCCTTCGGTGAGGCTAATGGGGGGCTGATCCACAAGGGTCGCGCTGAGGGTATCTGCTAACTGCTCAATTGCCGGTGGCAGGTGGGCAAGGGCTTGGAAATAAGGAGATTGGGTTGCTGTCACAACCGCAGCCAGGGAAACTAACGTGCGGAACGAGTCCCGCAGCGCTGCTAAATCGCGGGCATTGGCCGTCCCGGAGGCAGCTCGCCCTGCTAGGCGTTCAAGGTCATAAATTTCCTGCAGGTGGCGGTGGAGATTTTGACGCAGGTTACTATTGGCCATCAATTCGGCAATGGCCTCTTGGCGCGCCGTAATCTCCTCAAGGTCAAGGAGGGGTTGCAGGAGCCAGCGGCGCAATAGGCGCCCCCCCATGGCCGTCGTGGTGCGGTCAATGGCCCACAGGAGCGAGCCTTGGAAACTGCCATCGCGGACAGTTTGCGTCAATTCCAGATTGCGGCGGGTTTGCGGGTCAAGAAAGAGGTACTGAGTCAGGAAATAGGTGCTGAGGTTTTGCAGGGGCACCGGTTTTTGGCGATGGGTTTCATCCAAATAGGCCAAGAGGCCACCGGCCGCCCGCATGGCAAGGGGCAGATGTTCACAGCCAAAGCCCTCAAGGGATTTCACCTGAAAGCGCTGACACAGGCGCTGGCGCGCTTCCGCTGCCTGAAAATCTTGGGGCGATCGCAGGGTGTAGCACCATTGGGGCGGCAATTCTGCAGGTAACTGATCCTTGGCTTCGCCGGGGCGCAGAATACGGTTAATGTCCGGCGCTTCACTGGGCAGGAGGATTTCTGCGGGCTGTAAGCGGTTGAGTTCCGCCACTAAATCGGCGCGATCGCTCCCTTGGGTGGCACAGAACTCTCCCGTGGAGACATCGGCATAGGCCAGCCCCCAATGGCTCCCAGAAAGCAGAACGGCAGCTAAAAAATTATTGCGCCGCGGTTGAAGTAGCTCGGTATCCAAGACCGTTCCCGGTGTAAAGACTTGGGTTACCTCCCGCTTCACCAATCCCTGGGCCTGGGCGGGGTCTTCCACTTGGTCACAGATGGCAATGGCATAGCCCTTTTCAATGAGGGTGCGGCAGTAACGTTCAAGGGCGTGGTGCGGAATGCCGGCCATGGCCACTCGTCCCACTTCTTTGCCTCCCTCTTTGCCGGTGAGCACCAGTTCCAGTTCGCGGGCAACGATACAGGCATCCTGAAAAAAGGTTTCGTAGAAATCCCCCACCCGATAGAGGAGGAGGGCTTGGGGATAGGCATCTTTAATTTCAGCATAGTGCTGAAGCATCGGCGTCAAGAGCGATCGCTCCACTTCATCGTGGCGCACCTGGAGACCGGGGTTGCGTCCTAACCGTAGGGCAGGGGAGTCAGTCTCAGAATGGGGCAGCGGGCGATCGTCGGACATGGCAACGTCACAACTTCCTATCGTGTGCTCCAAGGGACTCTATATTATAGTTTTCTCTATTGTGAGTTAGAGTACTCAATACTCATCCCCCGTGGTCTCCATAAAGAGCCACTCTGCGAGTCCCGGACTATTTTCCCCCAGAATGGAAACTGCCTCTTGAAAGCGGCTACGTTGAACATTGGCCTTGCTGATGCGCTCTGCATAGGTTGTCATCAGGAGGTAGGGCTGGCTTTCACTCGATTGCACAAAGGTTTCCACACCAGAGACAAGGGGATGGATTTCAAAGAAATGGTGCAGGGTCATTGCTTGATCAAGGGTCTCAGCTTCTACAAAACCTAAATGGCGAGTCAGTGTATCCCAAATAGCATCATCATCGCAGCAGAAGCTGACTTCGACGAAGTAGCGCATCCCCACCTCACATGCCGCTGTGGCTATCCTAGCTGCTTCTGTTGCTATCATTACCATGATCTATGGGATTACTTTTAGAGGGGATGCTACACCTGGGGGTCAAAAGGGTAACCAACTCGTAACCCTGGCCAATTGCTCAAGTTTCGTCAAGAACGCGCAGAATCACCAATGTCATATCGTCGCTCCGCCGGCCATTGGCAGCGGTAAAGGCCTCAACGGCATCAAAGATGTAATCCAAGAGTGCTTGTGCCCCTAAACCTTTAGCACAGCCCTCCTTGACCACTGCTGCTAAGCCTTCTTCCTCAAAGCGTTTACCCTTGGGATTATCCGCTTCTGTAATGCCATCGGTGTAGTAGATCACGGTGTCGCCCGGTTGAAGGCGTACTTCCGCCTCTTGATATTGGCTGCGGGCATCCAGACCAATGAGCATGCCATAGGTATCCAAGCGATGGACAATCCCCGTTTCAGCGCGCCACAGCAGGGGGGGCAGGTGAGCTGCATTACTGTAGGCTAGGAGCCGCGTTTGCGGATTGTACTCAGAGTAGAAGAGGGTCACAAAGCGGTGGGAGCTTTCTAAATCCGGCTGCATTGCCCGGTTGAGATGCTGCAAGATGCGGCTAGGACGGTGACCATTGAGAGCTTCCGCCCGCAGCATCCCCCGCGTCATTGTCATGATTAAGCCGGCGGGAACCCCTTTACCCATGACATCCCCAATGGCAATGCCCCAGCGGCCTTTTTCAAGGTCTTGTTGATCGCTGAGGCCATAGGTAATGGGAATAAAGTCATAGTAGTCCCCTCCAACCCAGCTGGCGGTGCGACACTCGGCGGCTAGCTCTAGCCCATGGATTTTGGGACAGCGGTGGGGTAGAAGTCGCCGTTGAATTTCAGCACCAATTTCCAGTTCTCGGTCTAACCGTTGGCGATCGCGCAGTTTCAAGGCCAGCTCATCATTGGCAATGGCCACTGCCGTTTGATCGGCGATGACCTGCAGGAGTTGCTGCCGCGTTTCATTCCACTCGTACTCCGGTTGCTGGCTAAAAACGTATAACCGTCCCCGCTCTGTGAGTCCTGAATCCTTGACAAGAATAGCAGTGCCGTAGAATTGAATGTCTTGGGGGAGGCGTTCTCGCAGTTGCTGATCCAACAGTTGCTCAAGCCGAGGACGGCTAAGCTCGCGATCGCGCTGCGCATCAATTGCCGCCATACCGACGCTATTGGCAAGGGTGCGAGTGGCCGTCTCTAGGGCAGCCCGAATATTCGGGCACTGATCGCTGGCGTGACAATGGAGTTGTTCTAGGCGGGCTTGACCATCTGCCCGAAATAGGACTAAAGCAGCTGCTTCCGCCTCTGTGACCCGACAGGTAATGAGCGGGATCAGTTCAAAAAATTGATTGAGATTGTTGAAACTCCGCAGCGCAAAGCTGAGGGAGGCCAATAGCTCCTGAATTTTACTGTTTTCCCGCTGTAACCGCGACACCATTTCCTTGAGAGCGATCACAGGGCCACAGGAAGTCATAGAGGAGGAGGGGAAAGGGGGTGACATGGTAGGCTACGCCAGCAAAAGCGTTAGTTGACTCTACAGCGTAGCGCAAAAAACGTCAAGATGAAAGGATTTAAGATTTTTTATGGAACTTTTAGAAAATGCTCCCCGTCCCTGTGCTGTTGCGATGGCTGAGGGTAATCAGTGTCCCACCGAGGGCGATCGCCCCGCCCAAGCCGATGAGTACCGGTGGCAGCCCCCACCACGTCTCCGCTAAGCCGGCAACTGCCAAGGGCACACTGAGGGCAATATTCACGAGGTTATTTTGCAGCCCAAAAACTGTCCCCCGCTGTTCGGCGGGTGTCATGAGCTGGATTAAGGTTTGCATTGGAATTGCCACAAAGGCCGCAAAGAAGCCCAAACCAACGATATAACCCATGCTCCAAGCCAAAGAATCTAGACTCAGGGAGAGACCAAGGAACATGCCCCCCATGCCCCAACACCCAACTAAACCCGACCAGCCATAGGGAAAGCGTTTGCCCAGGGTATTCAACACCAGTGCCCCTAGACCTAGTCCACCGGCGGCGGCTGCCAAAAGAAACCCAAATTGATCCGTATCGAGGGTGGGTAAGACCTCTGCCAGGCGCACCACCAACACCGACATGGCAGCCACAATGGCAAAGAGCAAAATCAGTTGCAACAGAGCAAAACGCAAGGCTGTATATTCCTGTAAAAGGCGCAGTCCTTGGCGCAGTTCTTGCCCTAGAGGGCGATCGCCCTGGGGCAGCAGAGGGCACCGATCGGGCGGCTGCAACAGCAGGAGCAGGAGCGCCGCTCCGCCATAGCAGACACTCAAAAACGTAGCCCCACCCCACTGAGAATGCCAATGACTTGCCAGATGCAGCAGGGGTTCACCCGCCGCAAAACCCACCACCAGAGCGGCCATCATCGTCAGGGTATAGAGGGAGTTCGCCGACATTAAATGGGACTTATCCACCAATAGCGGAATCGCCGCCTGCTCGGCAGGGGCAAAAAACTGGGTTAAACAGGAAATCGCAAATGTAATCAGCAACAGAGCAACAAACCCAAACCACCGCCCAGCGCCAAGGAGAATTGCAATGGGAAGGCACAGGACCAGCAGGGCACGATAGAGATTGGTAACAATGAGCACCTGTTTTTTTGACCAGCGATCCACCAGCACCCCCGCCACCGATCCGAGGAGAATGGCCGGAATCGTAAAGGCGACCATGATTGCTGACACCCAACCACTAATGCTCTGGTTTGCCCCTTGGAAAAACTCGGTGGTGAGGGCAATGACAAACACAAGGTAAATTTTGTCAGCCAACTGCGAGCAGATCTGCGCCAACCAAAGAACAACAAAATTGCGGTTTTGCCAAAGGGGGGGCACAGGGGGAAGGGGCAAATTCAAGCGAAGGTCTTGGTGCTCAATGGTCATAGCTGCGACACTGCCACAGGTGAAAAACAACTATCAAGAAGGGGGGGCACCCGCAACGTCTGCTCCAGATGAAATTGCAGGTATTGGCGCAACACCCGCTCAAGGGAGAGCCAAACACTGAGGGGATAGGCCTCCGCTTGGGTAAGGAATTCATCCCGTGGTAAAGATTGAGTGGTGGGCATTGCCAACCATTGCCCCAGACGGACTTCACCGGCTGTCAGTTGGCGATCGCCCCCAATACCCGAAAGAGAATCGTGCGGCACTGCGTGCTCTGCCTTGAGGGTAAAAACGCCACCGCTGGCAAAACTGAAGCCCAATCGCCAGTCGGTATCCGCCGCAGGGACGGCAATTTCGCAGCCACTTTCATGGCACCGGTACCACTCCGGGGCAATACCCCCCAATCGCAGAATCCCACAGAGGCCGCGCACCAAGAGTGCTAGAGCTGCCCGCCGAGAGACTCCCTGAAGCTGGTCTAAGGTAGCACAAAGCCAATCAAAGAGATCCGGCTGAGGCTGCTGCGGATGGACTTGGTAGAGCACCACTTCACCGAGATATTGGGCAGCAGTCAGGGTGGTGAGATGGCTATTCAGGCCCTGGTATGTGGCTACTGTCTCTGCTTGGAGAATGCGATCTAGATTGCGCCCCGGACTAATAAAGAGGTCATTGACGACAAACAAGTCCACTCGCCCGCCTAGTTTCGAGCGGGAGCCACGGCTATGGGGTGCCACTAACTTCAATAGCCCGCGATCGCGACTAAAGACACTGAGCAGGCGATCGCTTTCCCCTAGGGGCATTGTCTTGAGGTTAATGCCAATGGTGCGGTAGGTGCGACCCATCCCAAGTATCCAGACAACAGTGGCAAATTGCTAGCCTATCTTTTAGCCTATCGCGGTCAGTCCCCTAAACACTGATCAACTTGTCGCGGGCAAACCATTCCACTCCATGCTGGTTGATTTGCTCCCGCAGGGCTGCATTCTCAATCCTGTGATAAACGAGGAGATCCACCCGTTGGGCAATGGGCAGTTCGGCAAGCGCCTCGGCAAGGGCAGCTTGATCACTAAGGGTGAGGTTCTCGCCAAAGAGGGCAATATCAATATCTGACGTTGTTCTGAAGGTACCGATCGCCCGTGAGCCAAAGAGGACGATTCGTTCTACCCTGGGATTGGCCGTTAGCGTGTCAATGATGGCTTTGCGTTTTTCTGGCGTGAGTCCGTCCGTCATTGCTGATATTTTTCCTGCAAGCAGTTGTACAGTTTCCGAAAAACAGGAGTAAAACTGTGTTTGATCAGTCGTTCCGCCTCTTTTGCCGTTTGCTCTTCGTAGGTATGACTCAATAGATTTTGCTTTGCCAAAGCATCTAGCAGTGTCTCCGTGTCTTCCTCTGTGAGACAGCCCGTCTCAAAGGCCTTGCGAATAGCTTCTCTGGGAGTTTTCACATCCAGCCCTTCGTAGAAAAGAAGGTCTTTCAATGTTTTCCACGCTAGTTCAAGGGTGAACTCAAACATTTGTGCCAAACCGGCTCGCTCTAGTTCAGAATACTCCTGCTGAGCACAGGCGGTTTCTAGGCGGATGAGGGCGCGACCAAAGTTCTGCAACCGCTGTTGCCAGCGCATCGCATCTCTATTTGTCATGTTTTATGAACCGTTGTTTCTTCGATTATTGCCAACGAAAGGCTGGGTCTAGTTCATAGCCAAACCGCGTCGCATCTACGGTGGTTAAGTCAATATCACCTAGGCCATATTCCCGCCAGCGCTCTGTGACTTGCCGTGCCACCTCAGGATCCGAGGTGAGGGGATCGCCCCAAGGATGGTCTGTTTCTGGCGGAATTTTTGTGGTGGCATCAATGCCCATGCGTCCCCCAAGGCCAATTTTTCGGCTGGCAAAGTCAAGGGAGTCAAAGGGAGTCTCCGCCAAAATAAAGACATCGCGGCTGGGATCCACCTTGGAGCTAATCGCCCACACCACCTGACGCGGATCACGGATATTGATCTCTTTGTCCACGACAATTACAAACTTGGTGTAAGTAAATTGGGGTAGGGCGCTCCAAAAGGCGAGGGCAGCGCGGCGGGCTTGACCCGGATAGGCTTTGTCAATGGAAATAATCGCCGCCTTATAACTCAGGGCTTCCATGGGCAAGAAGAAGTCCACAATCTCTGGAACCTGCTGCCGCAAAATCGGGGTGTAGATGCGGTTGAGGGCGAGGGCAATCATTGCCTCTTCCTTGGGCGGGCGACCACTAAAGGTGGTGAGGTAGATGGGATTGCGGCGATGGGTAAGGCAGTGGAAATGAATCACTGGCGAATCTTCCACGCCACCGTAGTAGCCCATGTGATCCCCGCAGGGGCCATCGGGCAAGACTTCACCGGGGGTAATCGTGCCTTCTAGGACAAATTCCGACTGGGCGGGCACTTCGAGATCAACGGTTTTGCACTTCGCCAAGTGGATACCGCCCCCCCCATAAAGCCCGGCAAAGAGCCATTCGGATAAATCCACGGGAATTGGCGTTGCCGCTGCTAGGATGATCAGGGGATGCACGCCGATGGCCACCGCCACTTCTAACTTTTTGCCATGGGCAGCAGCTTTACGCAGATGGCGTGCCCCGCCCCGCACTGAGAGCCAGTGCACAGTCATGGTGGTTGGGGATTGCAGTTGCAAGCGGTAAACCCCCACATTGGGAATGCCGGTCTCACAGTCTTTGGTAATGACAAGACCAAGGGTAATAATTTTGCCCGCATCCTTGGGATAGGGGCGAATCAGGGGCAGTTGCCGCAAATCTAAATCAGGAGCCTTGATCACCACCTGCTGACAGGGGGGGAAGAGATCGCGGCTTGGCTTGGCGCGAACTACCTCAAAGAGAAGTTTGCCGAAATCAAGGGCTTGACCCAGGGTTTTGGGGGGCTTGGGTTGCTGCAGCTTGGCCAGTTTTTCACCGAGGGTCTCCAGCTCTGAGGGATGCTCCATTTTCATTGCCCAGCACACCCGCTCCACAGTTCCCAAAAGATTAATGGCTAGGGGGTAAGGGGAACCAAGCACATTTTCAAAGAGTAGAGCAGGTCCCCCAGCGGTCAGCAGACGGTTACAGATTTCCGCTATCTCCAAATCGGGATTAACCGGTACCGTAATGCGTCGCAGTTGTTGCCGCTGTTCTAAAAGCTGGAGATATTGCCGCAAATCCTCAGTCATGGGGAATCAAAATCACGTAATCTCTTTTATGTTAAGAAGGTTCAGCCCAACATGCAGGACGTTCATGGCGATTCATCCCACGGCAGTCATTGAAGCGGGTGCCCAGATTGGAGAAGAGGTGGAGATTGGCCCTTTTTGCTATGTGGCGGCCACGGTAGAGATTGGACGCGGTACACGCTTAGCTTCCCATGTCACTCTGCTGGGATATACCCGCCTTGGCGAAGACTGCAAAGTTCACAGTGGGGCAGTGATTGGCGATCTGCCGCAGGATGTGGCCTATCAAGGGGGCATTAGCTATGTCCACATTGGCGATCGCTGTACGTTGCGCGAGGGAGTGACGATTCATCGGGGCACCCAACCGCAGACGGTAACCCATGTGGGGCATGACTGTCTGCTAATGGCTCACAGTCATTTAGGCCATAATGCTTATGTGGGAAACCATGTGACGATCGCCAATAATGCCCTGATTGCCGGGTATGCCCAAGTGGGCGATCGCGCCTTTATCAGTGGCAACTGTCTTGTGCATCAATTTACCCGCATTGGGCGTTTGGCCATGCTCTCTGGAGGCACAGCCATTCAAAAAGACGTGCCTCCCTTTTGTATGACCCGTAGCCTCAGCACTAACACGATCATGGGCTTAAATGTGGTGGGCTTGCGGCGAGCGGGCTTTTCAGCCGAAGAGCGACAGCTCCTCAAAAAGGCTCTAGATATTCTCTATCGCTCTCAATTCACCACTTCCCAAGCCGTTCAGTACCTGCGGGAACAGTTTGCGCATCCCCTCATTCAAGAGTTCTGCGATTTTATCAGTGCCTCCAAGCGGGGCATCTGTCACTTTGTCCGCCGGCGTCAAGAGGAGGAGCTGTCCTGAGGAGGGTCAACTTGTTGAGTGCGATCGCCCAACGGCTCCTTGCCCCTGTTCGCCATGGCTGAAGTGCTGTTATTACCCCTCATGAGTGGCAGTCTCGGTGTGGTTGCCCTGCTTTACTACCAGTGGTGGCGCTGGCAGCAGCAGCTTGCTCAACAGTGCAATGACGACGTATCCCGCCAAATCAGACCAGTCTCCCAAAAGTTGACGGGATGGGAATTCAAAATCCTGCGATCGCGCCGCAACCAATTTCATGATCCTGGATCGCCCTCTGCGCATTAAGCGAGCCATGGCTCTGCGGGAAAAAATTAAGCCCACTCCTAGGGATGATTGCTACCGCAGCTACTCTGGTTCTCGGCTTGAATGGGAATCTTTGTTGTCTGTGATACTCTTGATGATGATGGCAACCTTGCCTGCATATCTAGGCTATTGCTTGGTTATTCATAGTCAGCGATCAGCGCCGCTACCAACCACTGCTCCCTCTGCTCCATTGCGTCCCTCAGGTGCCTATGTCCTCCCTCGGTTTGCTTAGTGTGGGCACAACCCTCCAAGGGGGTAAATACCGCCTCGATGCCCTTTTGAGTCAGGGGGGCTTCGGTGTCACCTATCGGGCAACCCACACCCTGCTCCATCAGCCGGTGGTGCTCAAAACATTGAACCTACAGCAGGAACCCCCGAAGCGTATCCATGATCTGGGGGAGCGGTTTCTCCAAGAAGCTCAACGTCTTGCCCAGTTCAATCATCCCCACATTGTCCGCGTTAGTGATTGCTTTATTGAGGGGGGTCGCCCTTTCATTGTTATGGACTATATCCCCGGCCGAACATTGGCGCAGGTGATTCAGGAGGAAGGTCCGCTACCGGAAAAAACGGCTCTCCACTATATCCGCCAAGTGGCCAGTGCCCTTGAATTAGTCCATGAGCACGGATTGCTGCACCGCGATGTCAAGCCCGATAACATCATGCTGCGGGATGGCACAGACCAAGTGGTACTGATTGACTTTGGTATTGCCCGTGAATACACCATAGGTGTCACAGAGACGAATACCGGCCTCCTCTCGGCGGGCTATGCACCGGTTGAGCAGTATCTGCCCCGCCATCAATGGACACCGGCAACGGATGTCTATGCCCTTGCGGCAACGCTTTATGCCCTCTTAGCGGGACGGCCCCCCGTGGCCTCGATTTTGCGCGATCGCGTACCTCTTGAGGACTTACGACAGTTTCAGCCCCATCTTAGTCAGCGCACCATTGATGCCATTGAAGCGGGAATGGCTTTGGATGTCCGCGAACGTCCCCAAACGGTGCGAGCTTGGCTGCAACTGCTCATGGGGCACTCCGTGGCGCGTCAAACCGCAGCCACCGTAGCAGTAATGCCGCAGCACCGCTCCACCCTCTTGGCAAATACCCAAGCGGAGGGAACAGCCGTCGTCGCTCCCCCCAAGCAACGCAATTTTTTGCCGTGGCTATGGCTTCTGGGCACAGCCATCTTTGGCAGCTTGGCGGGCATTGGTTTGGGGCTATTTCTACGCAATCAACCCGTGGACACAGTGACCCCTCCTCCCCTGCGTCCTCAGGAGCAGGAATTTCCACCGACGCTGCCAACTGTCGTGCCACCCGTGGAGATGACGCCCACCCCCACACCGACCCCAGAGCCAGAACCAACCCCTACAGAACCACCGCCCACCCCAGAGCCGACAGAAACTCCCACCCCTAGCCCGAGTCCTGAGGAAGCATCCCCAGAGCCAACACCGACTCCTCCGCCATCTCTATCTCCAAAACCCCCAAAGTCCCCAAGGAGCGCAGAGCCTCCCGTCGCCCCCCCCACCACCGTTGAACCCTCGCCACCGCCACCGACAGACGCAATGCCTGAGGTGTCACCCCCGCCAGTCAGTAACAGTCACACTGAACCGAGCACCCCCTAGGGATGGGCTAATTCTGAAGTGCTCGCAAGAAGGCACCTAAGCGACTAAACACTCCCTGCCCGCGGGGTTTGCCTTGGGGCACCAGGGCACGCTCAATGTCTTCACGACTGGGGCGTTGCTCAAATTCTGCAAGACAGGTGGGGGCTGTTTCACCGTATTGCCAAATTTGCCACGGTTGCGGATAACAACGCCAGAGAATGATGGTTTCTGCCAGAGGACGCAGGTAATAGCAGGGTTCGAGGGTGTTCAAGAAACGCTCCCGCAATCGCCGACCGGCGTAGCCAATGCCAACGACCGCCACATCCTGAAGCCTTGGGTTCAAAAGGATAAAGGGGCGATCGCCAGCAGTTTCACACATCTGCTCAATGGCGTTGACTTCTACAGGGGTGGGGGCGACGATGACAATGGCGCGATCGCTGGGTTGAATAGGCGTCAGTAATTCATTCACCCCCCGCACACTATAGGCAGTTTCACCCCATTCTCGACGGGCCAGGGCAGCGGATCCGGCATCGGCAAAAAAGACCTTGAGATCAGAACCGAATTCTGTAAAGAGGGAAAGATAGTTAGCGGCAAAAGCCATGGTGTTGAGTTCCGGCAACAGGATCTCGATTTGCAGGCGGTTTTTACCCTTTTGGAGCGCCGCCTGGGTGGCCTGTTGCGCTTGGCTGAAGGCAGTCTCCAGACTATCGGGGGGCAACATAGGGGCTAAGCGGAGACCTCACTAGCCACGGTGGCAAACAGGTGTTGTAGCTCTTCCACCAGCATTTTTGCTTGGGAAAGCGTTTCCGGGGTTGTGGATTGTTCCAGTTGGGCAGCGATGGTTTGCATGGCAGTAATGCCAACATTGCCACTGGCTCCCTTGAGATGGTGGGCATCCCGCTTAATTTGCTCAATGTTGCCTTGATTGACGGCGTTAGCCAAGGTCTGGAGGCGTTGCTGGGCATCCTCGACAAAGGTTTGCAGCAATTCCAATTCAAACTCGCGATCGCCCCCCGAAAGGGTCGCGAGATAATCCCAGTCAATCGGCGATGTCATCAATTCATTGTCCCCGACAGATTCTTCGTCGTTATTGTAGCCTGTACAAGCTAGGGCTGTTCAAGGACGAGGAGAGGAAACCCAAGGCCAAATTTGTAACAATTCTTAACTTCATCACCGTGGCTTGCCCCCTTGGCGAAATAAGGAATTGAATGGCACTATCGCAGTGGTTGAGCCAACAGCAGCGACAATATCGAGGAACTATGGGCGATCGCGTGACGGTGGGGATTGTGGGAGCCTCTGGGTATGGGGGCGTCCAACTGGTGCGTTTACTCCTTGACCATCCCCAAGTGGAGATTACCTACCTTGGCGGCGAGGGCAGTGCCGGTCGCCCCTACACAGAGCTATATCCCCATTTGCAGGGTCGGGTGAATCTCACGGTGGAACCCGTCTCCGTGGAGGTGATTCGCGATCGCGCCCAAGTGGTGTTTCTCTCTTTGCCCAATGGCCTTGCCTGCAAACTTGCCCCGCAACTTCTTGAGCAGGGTTGCAAAGTACTGGATTTATCGGCGGACTATCGCTTTCAGGACTTGAAAACCTACACCCGGTGGTACGGGGAACCCCGCGAAGATGGCGCCACGGCTCAAAAAGCAGTGTATGGTTTGCCAGAACTCTATCGCGATCGCATCCGCCAAAGTTCCCTCATTGGTTGTCCGGGGTGTTATCCCACCGCTAGTTTGCTGGCACTCGCTCCCTTGATGAAGCAGGGTTTGATTGAACCAAATACGGCGATTATTGATGCCAAGTCCGGTACCTCCGGTGGCGGGCGTCAGGGCAAAATCAATCTCCTCCTCGCAGAGGCTGATAACTCCCTTGCCGCCTACAGTGTTGCCCGCCATCGCCATACCCCAGAAATTGAGGCTATCTGTAGCGAGCTAGCCGGTCAAAGTGTGCTTGTCCAGTTTACGCCCCACCTTGTGCCCATGCCGCGGGGAATTTTGGCCACCGTCTATGCCACGCTGCGAGATCCGGGTTTAGTGCGCGAGGATTTAATCACGATTTATCAAGCCTTTTATCGCCATTCCCCTTGGGTGAATATCCTGCCTCCTGGCCTCTATCCGCAGACTAAATGGGCATGGGGCACCAATGCCTGTTTTATTGGCATCGAGGTAGATGAGCGCACCGGACGCATTATTGTCATGTCTGCCATTGATAACCTGATGAAAGGGCAGGCCTCCCAAGCCGTGCAGTGCTTAAATTTAATGATGGATTGGCCAGAGACCATGGGTCTGCCACAGGTGGCCTTTTATCCCTAGACCTCAAGTTTCATCCCGTTCAACTAAGGGCAGGCGATCGCGCCGTAACAGCTCCGTACTCCTTGCACTCAAGGACAGTCCCATCCGCCATAGTCCCTGCCCTAGGCACAAAGCTGCCAGAAAGGGAGCAGTACTCAGGCTTAACAGTAGCGTTGTCGGCGTCAAGCGAGCCATTAGAACTCATCACTATCTGAACTCTCCGTGTCCTCCTCAGGAGGAACATTGGCAAAGAGTAAGTCTCGCGATTTCTTCAGTTGCTTCCAAAGCGCCTTAATTTGATGGTAGGCTTCCTCAGGGCTAATCTTACCGCCGGTTTCCAGACCGCAAATATAGCTTACCCGTTGAGCAAATTCTTGCAAATTGGCATTAAAGGCCAAGTTTTGCGGTGTAAAGGCACCGTGGTAGCGACTGGTGGGGAAGAGGAATTTTTCTTTGTCAAATTTCGGTTTGGGCAATTCAGACACAAGGGTAGGCCTTTGCCGGTGAGGTTACTCTCTATTTTATCGAAAACCTTAAGATTCTTATCGCCATAGAGCAGCAACTTTTTCAAAGTAGCCCCAGCATGTGCAATGGCCCTTGGCCACTAATCAACTCAATGATCAGGGCTAAAAAGCCCAGCATGGCCAAGCGACCGTTCCAGCGTTCGGCAGCAGAGGTCATGCCCCATTCCCAGCGCTCTTGAGGATAGAGTTTCACCCGCTTACGCGACTTGTTCACCTCAGCAAAGGTACGGGGTGGCGCCGCCAGGGCCTCCTTCACCAGTTGGGCAAGGGCACCAATAAAGCCGCTGTGATCGTTGAGGGCAGGCACTCGCCGAAAGACTTCAATCCCCGCTTCTTCAGCAATCTTGCGGTACTCAATGTCAATTTCTTGGAGGGTTTCAATATGCTCTGAAATGAAGCTAATGGGCACCACAACAAGGGTTTTCACCCCTTGGGCGGCCAATTTGGGAATGACATCTTCGGTGTAGGGTTGCAACCACTCCACCGGCCCCACCCGACTTTGGTAGGCCAATACATAGGAGTTAGGGCGATTTAGGGCGGCCATAATCAGCTTTACGCAGGCTTCGATTTCCTCTTGGTAGGGGTCGCCGGCTTCAGTGACGTAGCTTTTGGGCACGCCGTGGGCACTAAAGAAGATCACTGCTTCCTCGGGGTTGGGGCACTGATCTAATTCTTGGCGAATTAAATCTGCCATGGCGGCCACATAGCCGGGGTGATTGTACCAAGAGGGAATTAGCGTGTAGCGAATTTTTTGCAATTCCGGGTCCTGTTGCCAAAGACTCTCCAGCAGGCGAAAACTGGAGCCACTGGTGCTAATGGAAAACTGAGGGTAAAGGGGCAAAATCACCAGATCGCGAATGTGATCTGCTTTGATTTGGGCGATCGCCTCCTCCGTAAAGGGGTGCCAGTAGCGCATACCGATGTACAAGTTCGCCTCAATGCCAATGCGTGCTAGGGCCTCTTTCAGGGCACGGGCTTGCTGTTCGGTAATCCGCCTCAGGGGAGAGCCGCCCCCAATTTGGGCATAGTTGGCCTGAGAGCGACGCGCACGGCTTGTGGAGATAAACCAAGCAAGGGGCTTTTGCAGCCAACGGAAGGGTAGGCGAATAATTTCCGGATCGGAAAACAGGTTGTACAAAAAGGGGCGCACATCCTCGAGGCGATCAGGCCCCCCTAAGTTGAGAAGTAGTACACCTGTTTGGCTCGCCATTCCCAAAATCACCTAAATCTTTTCGCGATCGCTTTCTTATTGTGACATACTCTCAGGGTCTCAGGGGGTAGAAATATCGGTAAGGTAAGGATTAGACAAGACTGTTCGTGTGGTTAAACGGTGACCTACGCAATTGATTTCGGAACCAGCAATACGTTAATTGCACGGTGGAATGAGGCCACCCAAACTGCGGAAGCGGTAGCCCTTTCGGGTCTGTCGGTGGGGTTTGGCGAAGTGCCTGCCCTCATTCCCAGCTTGGTCTATGTGGCGGATGCCGGTGTTCCGCTGGTGGTGGTGGGGCAGCAGGTGCGCGATCGCGGGCTGGATGTGGTGAGCGATCGCCGCTTTTTCTCGCGCTTTAAGCGGGGCATTGGCACCACGGTACAGGGCTATTTGCCGGCGTTGGAGGGCCGTTCTTTGAGCTTTGAAACCATTGGCACTTGGTTTTTGCAGGCGCTGTTGAAAGACCTCCAACACACTGGGGGCGGCGATCTCGAACAGGGACTGATCTTTACAGTGCCGGTGGATAGCTTTGAGACCTATCGCCGTTGGCTCTTGCAGGTGTGTGAGGGCTTGGCCATTGAGCAAATTCGCCTCCTAGATGAACCCACGGCTGCAGCTTTGGGGTATGGGGTGGCCGATCGCCCGCTAATCCTGGTCATTGACTTTGGTGGCGGCACCCTCGATCTCTCCCTTGTGGAACTCAAGACTGATCAACGCCAGAGCCGTCCCTTGGGATTTATTCTCAAGTGGGGCGATCGCCGGTGGGTCTCAAGCGACAACCAACGTCCCCGCACAGCGCGGGTGATTGCCAAGGCAGGCTTGAGTTTAGGGGGCACAGACATTGACCACTGGATTGTGGATGAGTGGGTGAAGCGGGGCATGACCGCCAATAGCCTGCTCCTGCGCCTTGCCGAACGCTTAAAAATTCAACTGTCGCAGCAGCTCTACGCCCAAGAGGTGTACTTTGACAGCGAAACATTCACCACCCTTGAACTGCGGCTGGAGCGAGCTGAACTGGAGGAGATTCTCCACCGGCGGCAGTTTTTCCAACGCCTCGATGAGGCTCTTGGCCAAGTGCTACAACAGGCCCGCCGCCAAGGGATCACCCCTGACACGATTGATGCGGTGCTGTTGGTGGGGGGAACCACGCAAATTCCCGCGGTGCAAAAATGGGTGGCGGAGTATTTTGACGCCCCAAAGATCAACGCCCAACAGCCCTTTACAGCGGTGGCCATGGGTGCCCTAGCAGTGACCCAAGGACTGGAGCTTAAGGATTTTCTCTACCACAGCTACGGCATTCGCTTTTGGGATGCAAAGCTTAATCGTCATGGCTGGCAGCCGATTATCCACCGCGGTCAACCCTACCCCATGA
Source organism: uncultured Thermosynechococcus sp. (assembly GCF_937958135.1). Classification (NCBI taxonomy): domain Bacteria; kingdom Bacillati; phylum Cyanobacteriota; class Cyanophyceae; order Acaryochloridales; family Thermosynechococcaceae; genus Thermosynechococcus; species uncultured Thermosynechococcus sp. The sequence continues at coordinate 26,382 of NZ_CALGOG010000020.1, forward strand.
GCGAACCCGTGGAGTTGATTTTAGGAGCCTCCACAGAGGGGCAGCCCAGTATTGAACTGGTGATTGGGGAATTGGGAGATGAGCAAGGGGGCGTGGAAATCTTTTTTGATGGCGATCGCCTGATTACCCGCAGCGCCGGTGAACGCACGGTGCAGCCCCTGAATGACACCCCCCAGGGCAAAACCCTCGCCAAACTGGATCCCCCTGGCTATCCGGGGAGCGATCGCCTTCGTGTTCTCTTTCAAGTGGATGGCGATCGCCAACTGCGGGTCACCGTTGACGACTTACTGACCCAAGAGCGTCTCATTAACTATCAAATCGTGACCCAATTGCGCTAACCAATTCCCTGAGTTGTGGCCAGTCATCCCCTGCCCCAAACCACCGCCTATGTCCGCATCATTGCCCAAAGTTGGCAAGAGGGTCACATTCGTGGCTACGTCTGCGCCGGCGAGTACCAGTGGGAATTTTGCTGGCAATTTAAGGCGAAAAAACTTCTGGTTTCCCCTACTTTAGGGCGTGCCCTCATCAAAGAACCCTTGGGGCGGTTTCTGGAGGCGCAGGACTACCAACTAGAGCCGGGAGGCAATTATGAATTTGTGGTTCGTGCTAAATTTTAGGCTGTTTCCTTGTGCCTAAGCTACAATCAGGGAAGAAACCTGTGCTGATATTGCCGGATAGCCTATGTTCTTGAGCGAATTAGCGCCCCTTCTCAAGGAGTTGAGTCAAAAACCCGTTGCCTTTATGGGGGGCTTTGTCTCTGGATTGTTGGGGTTAAGCCTTGATCAAAAGCCGGTGAGCGATTGGATTAAACAGTACGGCGACTATCAGCCCCCCAGCCCGCCACCGTCGCCCCCTAGTGATTTTAAGAGCATTCAAATTGAGTAAGTACCCGCGCCACGGCCTGCCGCTGATCTCGCAGGGTAAGCCAGCGGTGGTAAGTTTGGGTGTGAACGGCTACGCTGTGTCCCATCATCCGCGCGGCAACGGTATCAGGTAAGCCGTAGTGAATGGTGCGCACCGCCCACGCATGGCGCAAATCATAGGGACGAAAGGGCAAGCCATAGCGACGAAACTGTTGATTAACCCGTTGGCCAATACGTTGCAGAGTCGTTTTCGTCAAATCAGTATTGATCTTCGGTAACTGGGGCGATCGCAACTCAAACACCTCGACCCACTGGGGAGGAAAAGGCCATACCTGATGGCAACCAGTTTTTGTGGTTTCCTGCACCTCAATCATCCCTTGGGGGTCTCCTGTCACGAGGCCACTCAGGTCGCAGAAAAAGACCTCGTGATTGCGCAGGCCATAGGTGGCCATTAAGCCATAGACATACCGCCAACGGGGGTTGGGAATTTGATGAGAGGCGGCCAAAATCTCCTCATCACTGGGTAAGTCCCGTGGCTGGAGCGATCGCCGCGAATAGGTGCCCCAAAACTGAGCAAGGGGAATTGGTAACTCTACCCCCAGAAACCGACAAAATCCTTGAAAGGCGGTACAGGCCACCTGCCGTTGTCGCTTATCGGCGGGGATTTGCTGCAACAGACCATAGATCAGTTCTGCTAAGGAATGGCCCGGATGGGCAGCAGCAGCCCTAAGCAACTGTCGCAAGTAGGGGGCATAGGCCGTTTCCCACGTGGTGCGGCTGAGATTCCCCTGGGCCAACCCTGCCGTTCTAAAGGCGGCAATTTGCTCCTCCAAGGATAATTCCCCAAGACGACCGAGTCCCTTGACCCGTTCATAATCCTGCCAGCGAAAGGTGTTTTCGAGTAGTTTGGCAGCAATAATTTTCGCTTCGCGCTCCGCAGCTTTAAGACCGCTGGGGGTGGCAGGCAACCCTAGACTTAAACGTTGTTGGTGGGGGCGCAACCGATGGCTGCCGGGACGCGGCGGCAGGGTGCCCCGCAGGCTGAGACGTTGGCCGCGTTGTTCAATTTGCAGACCCAACTGAGCCAGTTTTAGGCGTTGATTGACCTGTTGAAGTTGGTGATCAAGGTTCTGAAAGGATGTGGCCATGGCTAACCGGGGTACCTAAATCCCCAAAACTGCGACAAGGATGTTTTTTCCACGGAATATCGCGACCCCCGCTGGGGAGCGGCTATGACCGGGCCTGTGCTCAATCCCGCGTTCAGCGGCATACTCAAGAATGGCGAGGGCAAAGGGGTGATTGATTGACTGTTCCACGGTTGCCAGCCAATACAGCAGCGCTTGCTCGCTTGGGTCGGGCTTGAGGAGATTGACTCCCACAATGGCTCCCTTTACCTCCTTGACATCCTCCCCGGCCTGCTGGCTTGCGCCCGCGTAGCGGTAAGCCGGAGATTCCTACGGCGCTCAAGTCGAGCTTAAGTCGCTTTGGTGGGTTCCTGGGCCGAGGGCGTATCCGCTGCTCGTATCTCCACAGGTGTTACTTGCGGCATGCCCTGCCATAGGTGGGCGTAGTTGTAGCCGCCGGCAAAATTATAGAACGGCTCCGCCGTTGGCGCTATCCTTCCCTGCCTTGAACCGCGGGGTTTGCCGCGCACCGGGTCAGGGTTAACAACCCGTGGGAAGTGGCTAGGAAAAGGGCTGGACGGGGCGCGGCCGATGGATAGGCGCACTAATCAGATCATTGATATTCTGCTGCATCGTTAGGCAAATTGCATCCAAGGGCAGATCATTGAGATCACGGCCAAAGGGATTTTCAATTTCAATGCCAATTTCTTCAACCCCAAAGAGAGTAAAGGCAATGACTCCCACCATTGGGCCTGTCCACCACCCAAGGTTATCCACCAATTGAAACGGCAGCAGTAAACAATAAAGGAATAGTAACTGCTTGAGATGAATGGCATAGGCAAGGGGCATCGGTGTTTTCAGAATGCGCTCACAGCCACCCATAGCATCCACTAGTTGCACCAGCAGTTCATCCATGTAGGTGAGTTGATAGAGGGACAGGTGCCCTCGGCGGTGTTGTTGATGCAGATAGTCCTCAATCCAAAGCGCAATACGCAAGGGGACATTTTGTACAGTTTGCAGTTCTTTGTATTGGTGGGGTTTCAGCAGCGGTTCCAGTTCGGCAAAGGACTCGCCCCGCAGGTGTTGCTTGGTAGCGATCGCAAAGGCGCCCACCAAATGAACAGCGTCAATTTTGCCTTGACGATCCTCCAGACTATTTTCATCAATGGCAGTCCACATCAACCGCGTTAAACTACGGGAATTGTTAATAATGTTGCCCCACTGGCGGCGGCCTTCCCAAAAACGTTCATAGGCCGTATTAGTCCGAAAGACTAAGAGCAAGCCCAGCACAATCGAAGGGATAAGGCTGCCGAGCACCGGCCAGTGAACATTGACGAGGTATAGATCGACGACGGTGACAAGGAAACCAAACCCCCCACAAAAAAGCACTTCTGGGAGAATGGCTGGAATCACGGAGCCACGCAGGCGCAAAGCAAGGGATAACCAGCGTGGGGGGTGCAGCAGAAATTTGGCAACGCCAGAGCGATGCTCTCTTACCTGACGTTTAGGAGCTTGAGAAAAACGGAGAAAAGAGAAACGACTCATGACATCGGTGGGTGATTCTCACCCTCATCTTTAGCACACTGCTGTCCTAAAACATGCCTGCGCCTAGGGAGAGTGGCTGAAGCAGTCGCAAATCTTAAAAAAATCCGTTAGCCCTTGCCATTCCGCGGTAGAAGTGTTAACTTATATTAAGAACGTGAAACAGTTTGTAATAAACGGAGTACCAGTATGAAAGGCGGTAGCATCATTGACGATCAAGGCAAAATGAATAACTTTGCCATCGAACCTAAAATGTACGTGATGAGTGAGCCGCAAGCTGGGTTTACCCCCTATGCGGAACTTTTCAATGGTCGCTTGGCGATGATTGGGTTTATCTCCCTGTTGGCCTTGGAAGTAATCACCGGCCACGGTCTGATTGGTTTTTTGAATAGCCTCTAGGTCTTTCCTGCGCTCTTAGGCATATCAGTTTCTCAGCAGTCCTTGCACCGTTAGAGAAAACAAAAATTCATGGGATGGATTAGCCTGCCTTTCAAGGTGGGCTTTTCTCTTGGAGGTTCAGTAATGCTTGGCTCTCCATTCGCCAGAATCAGAAAGTTCTCGGGAGTCAACAGCCTAGAGTTAGAGGATCCACGCCACTTTCAAGATCACCAGAGTGGCGATCGCGGGGGATTTGGGGTAATAACGATCGTGGCACAAAAACCTTGCCGCCTTGTCAATTCAAGTGCTTCAGCGCCTTCTCTAACTCACGATCAATCAAGTGGTTCAGATGCTTGAAGGGATTGCATTCTAGTCTCTCTTGAGGCAATCCTTGGCTCAATACCTTTTCCAGAGCATCCAGCACCTGTTCCTGTAAATTCTCAATATTGGCGAGTCCAGCAAGTTGATGTAAAACATCATTCCGTTGTTGATGGTAAGCTTCGATTTGCTCAAAATACCCAGCAAGAGCTGACGTTTGGAGGGCATACTGCAAAGCTGCCAGCAGTACATTCCGCGTCACGGTATCAAGAAACAGGCGATCGCCATTTTTGCGCTGGTAGTTCTCGAGGTATTGCCAAAGCCGACCCCGATCGTGGTTTTGCAGCAAGTTCGAGCTGCGTTCTCGCGCCGCTCCATCCATCGTAATGTCAAGACCCACCTTTTCTTGAACAAAGTATTGCAATAGATTTTCGTACAAGCTCATGGCCAAGATCAGGGCTTCTGCGTAGCGCCCCACCCCAAATAGGCCAACGACTTGAAAGTAAATGTCCCGAAAGAGGGCAGAGCGATTATTCTGCCGCAGTTGGGCAATTTCCTGAAACCACTGCTTATCAATTGTCGGTGCGGTAGGAGTTAATGGCATTAAAGGCTTGATCGTAGTTATGGGCAAGACGATAGTTGCCGTAGCGGATCAGTGCCAATGCCAATGGCGCCTCAATGGAGCTATTCTTGAGAGAGATTTCAGCCCCTTGGTAGTTGTAGCTTTTTAATTGCTGTTGAATGACTTGACGGTCTAGCTCTTGGCGAAAGATATTCAAATCGACAGCAAACACTCGCTCTTGGCCGGGACGAATTTCCTGAGGATTGCGTACTTGCCATAAGCGAAGTCGGGGTCGCGTCTCAATGGCCTGGAGAATGCCCCAAGCTGCTTTCATGACTGGGGTGCCAGAAGAACCATTTAGGTCTAGCCAGTCTGTGCTGTCTTGCTGATACTTGGCGAGTTCTAAGGCGCGCTTTGCTTCTTGAACGGCAAAGGCAGGATTAATGGGGTTTAAGGAGAATGCTACAGCCCATGGTGGCTTTCCCAGAAGATTTTTGCCTATACTACCGCAGCCGTTCCCGATCCGTGGCGGTATTGGTGCCACTGCCAAGCGTGCTGAATGATCTGCTCAATATCGGGATACCGGGGCTTCCAGCCTAGGATAGCGCGGGCGCGATCGCTATTGGCAATGAGAATTGCGGGGTCTCCTGCTCGGCGATCGCCCTCAACGACTGGAATGGGGCAACCTGTTACTCTCTGAGCCGTTTCAATAATTTGCCGCACGGAAAAGCCTTGGCCATTCCCCAAGTTAAAAATTGCTGAGTTGCCACCACCCAAGAGGTACTTTAATCCCAGCACATGGGCTTGGGCTAAGTCCACCACATGGATATAGTCGCGAATGCACGTGCCGTCGGGGGTGGGGTAGTCTGTGCCATAGATAACAATGTGGGGGCGTCGTCCCATAGCTGCCTGTAACACTAGGGGAATCAGGTGAGTTTCAGGGTGGTGATCTTCTCCCAAACGAGAGTAGGGATCGGCACCGGCGGCATTGAAATAGCGAAAAATCACTGACTTGAGGCCATAGGCCCTGCCGAGGTCGCCAACGATTTGTTCCACCATCCACTTGGAGCAACCGTAGGGGTTGATGGGGGCACAGGGACAGGTTTCCTGAATTGGTACCTCTGGGGGTAAGCCATAGACCGCAGCAGTGGAGGAAAAAACAAAATAGGGTATTCCTGCGGCTACCATGGCTTGGAGGAGCGTCAGGGCACCACAGACATTATTCTGATAAAAGCGATCGGGAGAGCGGACGGATTCGCCCGCTTCAATGTAGGCGGCAAAGTGCATCACTGCCTTAACGGGATAAGTTTGAAAAATTCGATCCAAAAGGGGGCGATCGCCCGTATTGCCAACAATAAGTTCTGTTTTTAGGACGGTATCCACCAAGTCCCGATGCCCGCGCTCAAGGGTATCTAAAATCAGGACTTGAAAGCCGGCTTGCTGTAGTGCCAGAACAGTATGGCTGCCGATGTAGCCTGCTCCCCCTGTAACCAAAATTAGAGGTAAGCTATTATCACTATTACTTGTCATCGAGTCTTATCGAGTCTTATCTATTACACTAGGAAAATCGCTAGAAATTCTGCCATGACCAGTGACTTGCACCATGAAATCACCCAAGAGGTGAAACGCCGTCGTAATTTTGCCATTATCTCCCACCCGGATGCCGGGAAAACGACGCTCACAGAAAAGTTGCTGCTCTACGGTGGTGCCATTCACGAAGCAGGCGCCGTCAAAGCCCGGCGGGCACAGCGGCAAGCTACCTCCGACTGGATGGCAATGGAACAACAGCGCGGGATTTCAATTACCTCGACCGTATTGCAGTTTGAGTACCAAGGCTATCAGATTAACCTCTTGGATACCCCCGGCCACCAGGACTTTAGTGAAGATACCTACCGCACCTTGGCAGCGGCTGACAATGCAGTCATGCTGGTGGATGCAGCAAAAGGGCTAGAACCGCAAACCCGCAAGCTCTTTGAAGTTTGCCAACTGCGGGGACTGCCAATTTTTACCTTCATCAACAAGCTGGACCGCCCAGGGCGTGAACCCCTTGAACTCATTGATGAAATTGAGCAGGAACTGGGACTGATTCCCTACCCAGTAAACTGGCCTTTGGGAATGGGCGATCGCTTTTGCGGTGTATATGATCGCCTGCGGCGCAACTTTCACTTTTTTGAGCGCACGACCCACGGCAGCCGTGCGGCGGCGGAAACCGTCATTGCCCTTGGGGATCCCGCTCTGGATTCCTATATTGAGCCGTATCGCTTGGAATACCATCAACTTAAGGATGAACTGGAACTGCTCGATGGGGTGGGTGCCGAGCTAGACCTTGACCTCGTGCATCGGGGGAAAATGACCCCGGTGTTCTTTGGCAGTGCCATGACCAACTTTGGCGTGCGCCTGTTTCTGGAGCACTTCCTAACCTATGCCCTGCCGCCTGTGGCCTACAAGAGCGATCGCGGACCAATTGATCCCACCCAAGAGCATTTCACGGGCTTTGTGTTTAAGCTTCAGGCCAATATGGATCCCAAGCATCGCGATCGCGTGGCCTTTGTCCGCGTCTGTAGCGGCAAATTTGAAAAAGACATGACTGTCAACCATGCCCGCACGGGCAAAACAATCCGCCTTTCCCGCCCCCAAAAACTCTTTGCCCAGGGGCGCGAATCCCTTGACGTTGCCTATGCCGGGGATGTCATTGGGCTGAATAATCCGGGGATGTTTGCCATTGGCGACACCCTCTATGTCGGTCCCAAATTGGAGTATGAGGGCATTCCCTGCTTCTCGCCGGAACTTTTTGCCTATCTGCGCAACCCCAACCCCTCCAAGTTCAAATCCTTCCAAAAGGGGGTGAATGAGCTGCGCGAAGAGGGTGCCGTGCAAATTATGTACTCCACCGATGAATCTAAACGGGAACCCATCCTAGCCGCGGTCGGCCAATTGCAATTTGAAGTGGTACAGTTTCGCCTCTTGCATGAGTACGGCGTAGAAACTCGTTTGGATCCCCTTCCCTACACGGTGGCGCGCTGGGTACTCGATGGCTGGGAAGCCCTGGCAGCCATTGGTCGCATCTTTAATGCGGTAACTGTTAAAGACAGTTGGGGACGGCCTGTGCTGCTCTTTAAGAACGAGTGGAATCTGCAACAGGCGATGGCAGATCATCCTAAACTGCGCCTGAGCGCGATCGCCCCCCCTGCCGCCGCTGTCCCTGCCTAATGGTTCTATGAGTGGTGTCTATACCCGTCCTTTGGCTCGCCTTATTGAGCAGTTGCAACGACTGCCGGGCATTGGTCCTAAAACGGCTCAGCGTCTTGCCCTCCACCTGATCAAACGCCCTGAAGCGGATATTCAGGCCCTAGCGCAAGCCCTGCTGGAGGCAAAACAGCAGGTGGGACTTTGCTCGATTTGCTTCCACCTCTCTGCAGAACCGGTGTGTGAGATCTGTGCTTCACCGCAGCGAGACAATCACACCCTCTGCGTGGTCGCCGATTCCCGTGACGTCATTGCCATTGAAAAAACCCGTGAGTACCACGGTAAGTACCATGTCCTCGGAGGATTGATTTCTCCCCTTGAGGGCATTACGCCGGAACATCTGCACATCCAGCCCCTAATTCAACGCGCTAGTCAATCCCACGTCCAAGAAGTGATTCTTGCCATTCCTCCCAGTATTGAAGGGGAAACCACCACCCTCTATGTTGGCCAGCTTTTACGCCCCTTTGTCAAAGTGACCCGCATTGCTTTTGGCCTACCGGTGGGCGGCGACCTCGACTACGCCGATGAAATGACGCTGGCCCGTGCCCTGGCCGGTCGGCGCGAAATCGAGTGGCAGTAGTTAGTGCCCCCCCTGGAGGCGTCGCAATGCTGCCACAACTTGGTGGATGGCTCGCTTGAGTTGCTCGACCTCGCGGTGTAGCCGTTGGTTTTCGGCTTCCAAAGCAGCAAGGCGATTTTCCTCCACACTATTGCTTATTGCCGCAGGTGGCTGTTGCAGTTGAGCAACCGTTGCTTGCAGTTGGGCAAAGGCAGTGGCATCCACCGCTTGGGTTTGCAACGTTTGGATTGCCTGTTCGAGGGCGGCCAGTTTGTCATAGATGGGGGTGAGATCTGGGGTGAGCGAGGCAGCCACTTCCGCCGGTGCTGCCGCTTTGACGGGTCTGGGCTTACGGGCTTTGCGAAAAGCCTCTTGAATTGCTGCTTCCAGTTGTTCCTTTTCAAAGGGTTTCTCAATAAACTCGAACCACTCAAAGGGTTCTTGGAGCTTCTCGGTGACCTCTTCCTTGCGCCCGGACATAATCACAAGGGGAATGGCTCCGAGAAGATTATTTTTCTCTAACTCTTGATAGACTTCCCAGCCGCTGACCTTTGGCAGCAAAAAATCCAGCATGATCAGCGTTGGTTCAGACTCCTTGATCAGTTGCAAGCCCTCGCGCCCATCCTTGGCCTCCAGAATTTCATAGTCGCCCTCTGGCAACATGTCGCGCACGCGCATGCGGATTACTTTACTGTCATCAATGACAACGACTTTACGGCTAGTCACGGAAACACTCCATTTTTACCTATACAAGGTTCTTATAGGAAAGAATTGTGAATCGAGGACGGAGGGGGATTGCGATGACCACCATGTGATTTCAACCTTAGCATAGCCGTGTCTTTTCAAATTGACCACTGGCGATCGCCCCTCGCCCTTCGACAAAGCAACCCCTAAAAAATTAGCTTCAAAGCCTCACCCTTAAAGGTTGCAGAATGTCACAATAGAACTCTAACCCTCATTAAAGAGTTGTGAGATAGATCACCCCCTATGCCGGAATCTGCTGCTGCCCCTATCCACCTCCCGAAAACCAGTGAGTCGGAGCGGCTCAAGCGCATTCGCCATACCACCTCCCATGTCTTGGCAATGGCGGTTCAAAAGCTTTTTCCCAAGGCACAGGTGACAATTGGCCCTTGGATTGAAAACGGGTTTTATTACGACTTTGACCATCCCGAACCTTTTACCGAAAAAGACCTTAAGCTGATTGAGAAGGAGATGGTTAAGATTATTAAGCGCAAGCTGCCGGTGATTCGTGAGGAAGTCAGCCGCGCAGAGGCGGAGCGGCGCATCCGCGAGCTGGGAGAACCCTATAAGCTGGAAATTCTCCAAGACCTCGAAGAGCCAATCACGATTTATCACCTTGGGGATGAATGGTGGGATCTCTGTGCAGGGCCTCACGTTGAAAACACCGCCGAGATTAACCCTCAGGCGATCGCCCTTGAAAGTGTTGCCGGTGCTTACTGGCGTGGCGATGAAACCAAACCCCAACTCCAGCGTATTTACGGCACCGCCTGGGAAACACCAGAGCAATTGGCAGAATATCGGCGGCGCAAAGAAGAGGCGCTCCGCCGCGACCACCGCAAACTAGGCAAGCAACTGGGACTGTTTCTTTTTTCCGACTGCGTAGGGCCTGGCCTGCCCCTCTGGACGCCAAAGGGCGCTATCTTGCGCTTTACCCTAGAGGAGTTTCTGCGCAAGGAGCAACTGAAGCGAGGGTATTTGCCGGTGGTCACTCCCCACATTGCCCGCGTTGATCTGTTCAAAACATCGGGGCACTGGCAAAAGTACAAAGAAGATATGTTTCCCCTGATGGCCGAAGATGCCGAGGCGGCAGACCACGAGCAAGGATTTGTCCTCAAACCCATGAACTGCCCCTTCCACATTCAAATCTATAAAAGCGAATTGCGCTCCTACCGCGACTTACCCCTGCGATTGGCGGAGTTTGGGACAGTGTATCGCTATGAGCAGTCGGGAGAATTGGGGGGCTTAACGCGGGTACGCGGCTTTACAGTGGATGACTCCCATCTTTTTGTGGCGCCAGAGCAACTGGAGGCGGAGTTCTTAAATGTTGTCGATCTTATTCTCTCTGTCTTTCGCTGTCTTCGTTTGAATAAATTTAAGGCACGGCTAAGCTTCCGCGATCCCAAGTCTGACAAGTACATTGGCTCTGATGAGGCATGGTCAAAGGCAGAATCCGCCATTCAGCGCGCTGCAGAACAGCTGGGAATGAAGTACTTTATCGGCATTGGGGAAGCGGCGTTCTATGGCCCGAAGTTGGACTTTATCTTTGAGGATGCCCTGGGCCGCGAGTGGCAGTTGGGCACAGTTCAGGTGGACTACAATTTGCCTGAGCGCTTTGACTTGGAGTACGTTGCCGAAGATAACAGCCGCCGCCGTCCGGTGATGATCCACCGTGCTCCCTTTGGGTCGCTGGAGCGGCTCATTGGCATCCTCATTGAGGAGTATGCAGGAGATTTTCCCTTTTGGCTGGCGCCAGAGCAGGTGCGTCTGTTGCCGGTGGGGGAGGAGCAACGTCCCTACGCTCAAAAAGTGGCCGCTGCACTGCAAGCCCATGGTGTACGGGTCACTGTGGATGGCAGTGGCGATCGCCTTGGCAAACAGATTCGCAACGCCGAAACTCAAAAAATTCCCGTAATGGGCATTATTGGTGCCAAGGAAGTCGAAAGCGAAACGGTGAGTATCCGCACCCGTGCAGGGGGAGATGTGGGCGCATTCCCCCTCAAGGAACTGATTGAAAAACTCGCCGCAGCTATGAATGCAATGGATACGGATATCCAGTGGCAATAGTTCATCCCTGATCTACAACTGCAAAGCGGAAGGGAGGTTGACCCCGCCCTTATCCTATCGAGGGCTTTTTGCAGCCCCCCTACCCCTATGGAGGGTTTCTTGCCCCAAGAATACTCTTCTCAATCTACCCGCTCAGGGTTATCATGCAGTTGGGCTGTGTGCAGCGGGCTATCGTGCAGCTGAGGATACCTATGCCACCTTACCCAAGGTGCGCTATCCCCTAGAGGTAATTGTGGAAGTGCGCTAAAGTTCCCCCATTGACCCTGTTAGACATAGGCTAAGCTAGAAATAGCTCGGTACAAACGCTTGTATGTCCTTGCCCACCGATGATTCCCTCGATCACAATCTCGCCAATTTAGAAATTGCTCCCGCCGAAGAAGAAGATCGCAGTGAACCCCTCAACATCATTATTCGCGAGATGGGCATTGACGACATTGCCCCCGTGTTTCACCTCGGCGAGGAACTTTTCACGAGTGATCTGTATCCCTCCCTCTATCGCATCTGGGATGAATGGGAGGTCATTGGTTTCTACAATACCGATCCGGAATACTGTCTTGTGGCCGAAGCCGACTCGCAGGTGGCAGGGTTTATCTTGGGCACAATTATTAGCAAAGCCCCTTGGGTCTATGGCTATATTAACTGGCTGGGGGTACATCCGCAGTATCAACGGCGGGGTATTGCCGACAAGCTCGTGGATAAGCTCATCGAACGCATGATTGAAGAGGGGGCAAGGTTTATGCTGGTGGACACCGACCCTGCCAATACCCCGGCAGTGAAGTTTTTTACCCGTAAGGGTTTTGGGAATCCCCGGCGGCATGTCTTTTTTTCGTTAAACTTAACCAAGCACGAAATCTATGGCCGGTTGATTGCCTACGAGCGCGATCGCTCCGAGCGATTGACCTATCGGCGTCCCCGCCGTCGTTAGAAAACTCGGATAGTTGTAGTTAGTTGTAGTTGTTCCTTGGAGGTGTCTGCCGCGGTGACTCTCTCCCCTGCCCCCTCAGGTGAGGTTCCCCTTCCTGCCCACATTCATTACGAGCTAGTGCTGCAAATTTTGGAACAGGCCTCCTTACCCGCTCTGCCCGCCAGCTCCAGTGCCTATCAGCAGCTCCATAGTGCTGTGATCCATCTGCGCAAAGCCCTGCGATTGCAAAAGCAGTTTGAGGAGGAATGGCAATTGAGGGGCGGCAGTGTGGAGTACCAGTGGTCGCTGAATCGCGATCGCCCCCCATCTCAAACCAAATAGCCCAGTCCCAAGAGCAGGCTACTCCAAAAATGCAGTTGCACAGCAATAAATTTCGAGTTCTTGATCTGCTCAGGTACGTCATGAAATTGCGCCATCCGCCGGCACAGATAAATCGCCCAAGGCAGCGAACTGAAAGCCAGCACTGTTGGCCACGGCAGGATTCCCCATGTAATACTGGCTAGCAACACACCATAAAAAAGACCACAGGCTCCATAGACCAGTTGGGCACTGCGAGCCGTCCCTAGGCGCACAACCGGGGAATATTTGCCGGCGGCTAGATCATCGGCTACTTGGTGAAAGTGGGAGCAAAAAAGAATTAGCGTTGTGGTAAGACCATTGAGGATAGCCACCGGCCAGATACTTGGGCTAAAGGTTTGCACTTGGCTATAGTAGGCAGCAGCGATCGCCAAAGGGCCAAAGCAGAGAAAACAAATCGGCTCCCCCAAGCCTAAATAGCCCAAGCGAAAGGGCGGGCCTTGGTAGCTATAGCCTAGGACACAGCAGAGCAATACCAACCCTAAAACCGTTGCATCCTGTTGCAGCCAACTAATGGCCACAATCCCCAAAAGCCCCAAAAGTAAACAGAGATTGCTCAGCCAAAAGATGAGTTGTTTTTTGCCCGTGAGATTGACCACAGAATGGTACTTGTGGCGATCAATGCCCGTCTCGGCATCAAACACATCATTACTCAAATTCAACCAGGCCAAAATCAACACGGCCGCGGTAAGAAACAGACTAAAAGGCCACCAGTGCACCCTTCCCGTCTCGGCGATCGCCACCGCCGTGCCCAGCCAAATGGGCATGACGGCCACGCTGTACATAGGAAGCTTAATTGCCGCCCACCACAAACGGGAGCGATCCATAGATTCTGACGGACGAACCATCCCCTTAACTGCGAATCACTTTGTTTGAGTTACCTTCGTCAGCATATCATTGCCGCTCCTGCCCAGAGATCGCTTGTTTTGCTGCCCAAATGGCTTGCCGCAATGCTGGATTATTTAGCTTATAGCTATAAACACCTAAGTCCCGCGCCAAGGCCACCAATTGTGGGCGAGTCAGCCGCTCCAGCTCCGCGATCGTCAGTGTTTCAATAGTGGGTTGAGGTGGGCACAGTTGGCGTTCAAGAGCCGCCACTTGCTGTTCTAGGGCACGCAGTCGCTGCAAAACCGTGGGACAGGCAATCTCCATCGGCTGAAGAGATTGTTGCAAAATTTTACGAATTGCCTCACTGAGGGAATCACATCCCTGCTGCACTTGCCAGCGTTGCAGTTGGTGATAGAGTTCAGCATCTAAGCGCAGTGTGATCTTTTTGTGGCGCATGCTTGAAATTCTAAAAAAAACCGACAAACTTACCACAGTCTGTCGGCTCGTTGTGTGTTCCCTGTTGATGACTCGGATAGTACTGAGTCACTACCTAGTATTACCTATCCCCCGCTAGAATGACTGTGACGATGATCACAACTCAGCCGCCTTTTGTTCCGTTTTGCCGCAGTCTCTCATTAGAATTCCTAAATTCCCCATGACTTCTATCCTAGACGGTACGATTCTTTTGCCGCAGAAATCCCTCAGTGCTCCTCTGCGACGGCGTTTACTCCATGTGAATGGGATAGGGAGCGATGCTGCCAAGCAACTGCGGGATTTGAACTGCCTTGCTGAGCTTACAGCGACGCACCCTTTAGAAATTCGGGGTATTCACAATCAGACCCACGGCTTCCAAGCGGATCTCTTGGAAAGTTTCCTCGGCAAGGCGGAACTTTACCGTTTTTGGCCGCAGACGCCAGCCCCAGACCCCAGCAAAGATCGCCGCTATGAATATGCCAAACTCCTCGGCCAACTGGTGAGCAAAGATCTTGCCGATAATGCGGATATTCTGGCGATCGCGCAGCCCGGCCAACTGCAACAGCGTCCCCTTGATATCAACAGTGCCGCTGACTTAACCCAACTCCTTGACCTATCGTTCCTCCAAAAACTGGGCTGGGGAGATTTTGCCCAGTATCTCTACGGTGCCTTTCCGGCCGGCGCGCCGCGCCCGACCCTGCGGTTAGCCTATGAAATTGTCAAGGGGTTACAAGCGGGGGCTGAATTGTATCTTGTTGCCCATAGCCAAGGGTTAATTATCACGGCCCTTGCCTGTCACATTGTCCGCCAACTGCTGCTGCCGCAAACGAAATGGATGGAGACCGTTCATCTTATTGGCTACGGACCGGCCATTTTCTTTGCCGATTTACCGCCAGAGCTACAGCCGCGAACCGTCTTAATTCAACACCGTCAAGACGTGGTGGCCGAAACCCTGAGCAATCTCCGCAATGTGGATCTGTGGACGAACTTACAAACCCAGATGGAAAAAGCCCTTCATTACGCCGATGATCTGCTGAAAGTTCTGGGTCAAGATAGCCACCACTCTGCCAGTTTCTATTTGGGGTTACAAAACAACCCCGGCAGCCGGCGATCGGCAGAATTGATCCAGATTTTACTAACCCAAAGCTGGACCGCTACTCCTAGCCTTGGCGTCCTTGGCGGCACGCGGCTGATCCTTGAACTTTAGCGGATGAGTGGCAGAAGCAGCTATCCTAGTAGAGAGAAAGGAATACGAAGAAGGACGAAATAGAACGCAAATGAAGGGTCTAGAAAAAATTATCCCCCTGGATGGACGGGATATTAAGGTAGTATTGCAAAAATTTGCCCCCCAAGCCGCCGGTTCCATTCTCATTGGTTCGGGGGAAACGGCTGTACTGGTGACAGCGAATCGTGCCGCCCCGCGCGAAGGCATTGATTTTTTACCCCTTGTGGTGGATTACGAAGAACGTCTCTATGCTGCTGGGCGGATTCCAGGAGGGTTTTTGCGGCGTGAGGGTCGCCCTCCAGAAAAAGCCATTCTCATTGGTCGCCTCATTGATCGACCGCTGCGCCCCCTTTTTCCCCAATGGCTGCGGGATGATCTGCAAGTGGTGGCTACGACGGTTTCCTTGGATGAAAATGTTCCCCCCGATGTGTTGGCGGTAACAGGAGCCTCGATCGCCGTTCTCTTGGCCCAAATTCCCTTTAATGGGCCGATGGCGGCGGTGCGGGTTGGACTGGTGGGGGACGAGTTTGTCATCAACCCGACGTACAAAGAAATTGAAAGTGGTGGCTTAGATCTCGTTGTGGCCGGATCTCCCGATGGCGTAGTGATGGTGGAGGCGGGCGCTAATGAACTGCCGGAAGCCGACATGATTGAAGCCATTGACTTTGCCTATGAGGTGATCCAAGACCTGATTCAAGCGCAACGGGATCTCTTGAAGGAATTGGGCATTGACATTGTCAAAGCCGAGCCACCCGCGATCGACCCCACGTTGGAAAACTTCATCTACGATCGCGCTGCTGAACCCGTCAAAGCTATTCTCAAACGCTTTGAAAAGGACAAAAATGTTCGCGATGCCGCCCTTGAGGAGGTGCAAGGGGCGATCGCCCAAGAAATTGCTGCTCTCCCAGAGGATCACCCGGTGGCGGTGGCTGCCACTGCAAATCCAAAAGCCCTGCCCACCCTCTTTAAGGCCGTCACCAAAAAACTCATGCGGCAGCAGATTATTGAAGAAGGGGTGCGAGTGGATGGCCGCCGTCTCGATGAAGTCCGCCCGATTTGGTGTGAGGTGGGGGTTCTGCCAGAGCGGGTTCACGGCAGTGCCCTCTTTAATCGCGGCTTGACGCAGGTGATGTCCGTTACCACCCTCGGTTCTCCTGCCGATGCTCAAGCTCTGGATGATCTGCATCCTGAGGACAGCAAGCGGTATCTGCACCACTACAACTTTCCCCCCTACTCTGTGGGCGAAGTCCGCCCCTTGCGATCCCCCGGACGGCGTGAGATTGGCCATGGTGCTCTGGCGGAGCGCGCCCTTGAACCCGTCCTTCCCCCCAAAGAGGAATTTCCCTACGTGATCCGGGTGGTGTCGGAGGTGCTCTCTTCCGATGGCTCTACCTCCATGGGATCCGTCTGTGGTTCCACCCTCTCTTTGATGGATGCAGGGGTACCGATCCGCAAACCCGTCAGTGGTGCGGCCATGGGACTGATCAAGGAAGGCAATGAGGTGCGCATCCTCACCGATATTCAGGGAATTGAAGACTTCCTTGGGGATATGGACTTCAAGGTGGCCGGCACCGAGAGCGGCATCACCGCCCTACAAATGGATATGAAAATCACCGGCTTGCCCGTTGCGGTGATCAAGCAAGCAATCGAGCAGGCGCGTCCGGCCCGGCTCCATATCCTTGAGAAAATGTTGGCGGTGCTTGACAAACCGCGCCCACAACTGCCACCGAGTGCGCCACGGCTGCTGACACTGCAAATTTCTCCCGATATGATCGGCCTTGTGATTGGGCCGGGGGGGAAAACTGTGCGGGGTATCTGTGAGCAATACAATGTCAAGGTGGATATCAGCGAAGAGGGTCTGGTCACCATTACTGCCCCCAATGAAACCAACGCCAAGCAAGCCCGCGCCGCCATTGAGGGTTTAACACGAAAGCTCAACGCTGGTGATGTCTATCTAGGCAGGGTGACGCGGATTATTCCCATTGGTGCTTTTGTCGAGTTTCTGCCCGGCAAAGAAGGGATGATCCACATTTCCCAGTTGGCGGAGTATCGCGTTGGCAAAGTCGAGGATGAAGTGAAAATTGGCGATGAAATTGTCGTCAAAATTCGTGAGGTGGACAGCAAAGGCCGCATTAACCTCACCCGTCTTGGGATTCATCCCGACGAAGCCGAAGCCGCCCGCAGTAGCTCCATGATCTAGCCCATTGTCACCATGCCCAAGTCATCACCGCATACGTTCCTCTTGGAGGTGGGCACGGAGGATCTCCCCGCCCGCTTTGTCAGTAGCGCCCTGCGCCAGTGGCACACCTTGATCCCGCAAACCCTGAAGGAACGGGGACTCACAGGAACCCTCAACGTCTGGGCAACACCGCGCCGCTTGGCGGTGCTGATTGAGGGGTTGCCGCCGCAGCAGCCGGATCAAGCCATTGAAGTTAAGGGGCCCGCAGCCACTGTGGCCTTTCGCGAGGGGGAACCGACTCCTGCTTTACTGGGTTTCCTGCGATCGCGCCAAGGCCGCCTTGAGGATATCGAAATCCGCTCCACCGAAAAGGGGGAGGTGGTCTATCTCAAGCAGGTTCGCCCCGGTCAACCTACCCCCCAACTCTTGACTGAGTTAGCGCAGCAGTGGATTGCTGCCCTTGAGGGCACTCGCTTCATGCGCTGGGGGGATGGGGATTTGCGCTTTTCCCGTCCCATTCGTTGGCTGGTGCTACTGTGGGATGAGCAAGTGTTGCCCTTGGTTTTGGAGAGCCATTCTGTGCGCATTGCCAGCGATCGCACCACCTATGGCCATCGCGTACTTTCCCAAGGTGCCATTGCCCTCAACCTTGCCCAAGACTATGAATCTACCCTGAAAACGGTGGGGGTCTTGGTAAATCCAGAAGTCCGCCGGCAACGGATTCGCGAGCAAATTGCCGCCCTTGCCCAGGAGGCGGGGGGATGGGTGGATTTGGAGGTGCCCCTTTTGGAGGAAGTGACCCACCTAGTGGAATGGCCGACGGCTGTCCTAGGAAGTTTTGAATCGCGGTTTCTGGCTCTGCCCCTTGAGGTCATTACCACCGTCTTGGTCTCCCATCAGCGGTATTTTCCCGTGTACACCGATGCGACGCGCCAAGCTCTGCTGCCACTTTTCATCACGATTAGTAACGGCGACCCGGCGGCAACTCCTTTGATTCGTGCCGGCAATGAACGGGTAATTCGCGCCCGCCTAGCGGATGCGGCGTTCTTCTACAGGGCGGATACGGCACAGCCCCTAGAGCACTATCGGGCAAAACTGGCCACTGTGACGTTCCAAGATGAACTGGGTTCTATGGCGGACAAGGTGGAGCGGATAACCGCCCTGGCAAGGCAAATTGCCACGGCATTAAATTGCCCTGCCGAAGAAGTTGCACTGATTGAGCGCACGGCTTCTCTGTGCAAGGCTGACCTTGTGACCCAAATGGTGGGGGAATTTCCTGAGCTGCAGGGCTACATGGGGCAAGTCTATGCCACCGTTGCCGGCGAAGCCCCAGCAGTGGCCATGGGAATTTTTGAACATTATCTGCCTCGTTTTGCCGGCGATCGCCCCCCTCAAACTCTTACGGGTCAGGTGGTGGGGTTAGCCGATCGCCTGGATACCTTGGTCTGCCTCTTTGGCCTTGGCCTGTGTCCCACGGGCTCGTCAGATCCCTTTGCTCTACGGCGGGCCGCTAATGCGGTGATCACGATCCTCTGGCAGGGGGAACATCACCTGAATCTTTTGGCTGTCCTCGAGGAGCAGGCCCAAGCCTTTTGTCGCCAGTTTACCGCCAAGCTCAGTGTCAGGGATTTAGAGCAGCAACTGCGGCAGTTTTTTAGTCAACGGCTGCGAACCTTGCTCCAAGAAGATCTTGGCATTGAGTATGACCTAGTGAATGCCGTCATTCCGGAGGATCAGCCGGGGTTGCAGACTCGTGCCCTCGCCGATGTGGTTGATGCCCGCGATCGCGCCCAATTTCTGCAAAAGCTGCGTCAGTCCGGTGAACTCATGGCCATTTACCCCACCGTGAACCGGGCGGCTCGCTTAGCCCGCCAAGGTAGTCTAGAAGCAGACTGCCTAAATATCCGTGCAGTCAAGGCCAAGCACCTCGAAGCCCCAATTGAAAAGGAATTCTATGCCGCCCTCAAGGGGATCTTGCCAAGGGTGCAGCAAGCCCAAGCTCAGCGTGCCTATGGGGAAATTGTAGAGGCTTTAGCCTCCCTTGCCCCCATCGTCAGTCGCTTCTTTGATGGGGAAGAAAGTGTGCTCGTGATGGCAGAGGATGCAACCCTGCGTGCCAATCGCCTGGCGCTCCTTGGTCTATTGCGCAACTGCGCAGCAATTATTGGCGATTTTGGGGCGATCGTGCAAACAGAAAGCGTGGCATCAAGCCCATAGCTCTCACCACCTTGGCAACGTGTAAAAGTCTTGCTTAGCTCACAGCAGCAACGCATAATTGAGAGTACCCCAATTGAGAATTGCCGTGGCCTGTTCATCTGAGCAGTCACTCAATTGGCATTTAGACTGTTTGCGAGAATTGTCATGACTGCTGACCCCCCAGCCAAGCGCTCCCGCCCCAAGAAGCCCCCAGCGACTCCGCCAAAGCCTTCCTCTGAATTAGCAACGCCCCCCAAGCCTCGTCCGGAAATTCTCGGTGTGGCCGCAGCGGCTAGCTCAGCCCCAAAACCCAGCGTTGTCTCTGAAGAATCTGTTCCTCGGCAGGCAGAAGTCCTATCCCGTCCCCAACCGATCCCACCCCCCAGTGAACGATTGCAATATCGGGCAATCGGGGTTGTGCGGGGTCGCTATGTGCCCACTTCAGAGGAGGAGTTTAACCGAGGGGTCATGATTGCCGAGGATGGGGTGGAAATTGAAACCGTCCTCTTGGGGCAGGTGATGAACCTGATTAAAAAATATCTCGACCTGAATGAACCCCATCTCTGGGTGGTTTATCCCCGCACGCGGGGCGTTGAGAAAGAAGAGGTGAAACTCCACCTACAAATTGTTGGCGTATGGGAACCGCAGCGTCTGCAACAGGCCAATGCCACAGCAGTCGATCCGGGCGTTAATGACGGTTACTTTTCCATACGGGGAGAAGTGATCTTCAACTCCCAGGAGAAAAACTTTGTGGTCGTTAAAATTCAACAGTTGCCGCGGCGGCGGGGTGAAAAACCGAAAGCATTCAAACTCAAACTGGTCGGAACCGTCCCGATGAAGTCGCCGGGGTACTTTTGGGATTTTCAGGTGCAGCGACAGGGGACAAGTTTAGTCGTCCAAGAGGCAACTAGAGTCGGTATTCTGCCACCCCGTAAGCTCAAAAAGTCTAAGAAAGCCAAGGCACGGCCAGCCCCTCCCCACCGCCCGCAGCGGGCCGGTTCATCGTCAACATCGCCGCGTTCGGCCTCCGTTCGCCCTGTACGGCGATCGCCCAACCCACCCTTGAACTAGCACCAAGGCATGACTTGTCGAGGTGTTGTAAATTTTTATAAATTTGTTCCACTGCCAACAACAACTTAGACACCCTACTTGATTGTTTAGCCCACCTACTGCGAGGAACACCATGACCATTCAACTGGGGGGACATCGCACCGCCCGTCGCGCCTACGGTATTGATGAAATTGCCCTTGTCCCCGGCAACCGTACCCTAGATCCCCAACTGGCGGATACCCGCTGGCGCATTGCCCATATTGAACGGGAAATTCCAATTATTGCCAGTGCGATGGATGGGGTTGTGGATGTAACAATGGCGGTCAAGCTCAGCCAACTGGGAGCCCTAGGCGTCCTCAACTTGGAGGGACTCCAAACCCGCTATGAAGACCCAGACCCCATTCTGGAGCGTATTGCCAGTGTCAGTGGGGATGAATTTGTACCCCTGATGCAGCAGTTGTATGCCCAGCCAATTCAGCCCCACCTCATTGAGAAACGCATTCAAGAAATCAAATCCCAAGGGGGAATTGCCGCCGTC
Source organism: uncultured Thermosynechococcus sp. (assembly GCF_937958135.1). Lineage (NCBI taxonomy): Bacteria > Bacillati > Cyanobacteriota > Cyanophyceae > Acaryochloridales > Thermosynechococcaceae > Thermosynechococcus > uncultured Thermosynechococcus sp. The sequence continues at coordinate 47,551 of NZ_CALGOG010000020.1, forward strand.
AGTCTAACGCCAGCAGGCGCGAGTCGGTTTGGGGATGTAGTGGCAGCAGCGGGGGCAGATTTGCTCTTTGTGCAGGCCACCGTGGTCTCACCGGCTCACATTGCTCCAGAAGGTACAGAACCCCTTGACCTTGCGGCTTTTTGTGAACGGATGCCGATGCCTGTGGTTTTAGGCAACTGCGTCACCTATGAGGTAGCCCTCAGTCTGATGCACTGCGGAGCGGCAGCAATTCTTGTGGGGATTGGGCCAGGAGCCGCTTGTACTTCCCGCGGCGTGCTGGGGGTGGGGGTGCCGCAAGTGACAGCGATCGCCGACTGTGCTGCGGCACGGGATGCCTACTTTGAAGAAACACAGCGCTATGTGCCTGTAATTGCCGATGGCGGCCTCGTCACCGGCGGTGATCTCTGCAAATGTATTGCCTGTGGCGCCGATGCGGTGATGATGGGGTCTCCCTTTGCCCGCGCCAAAGAAGCCCCCGGCCGCGGCTACCACTGGGGCATGGCTACGCCTAGTCCGGTGCTGCCTCGCGGAACGCGCATCTATGTGGGCACCACCGGTACCCTTGAGCAGATTCTGCGCGGACCGGCTCAGTTGGACGATGGCACCCACAACTTCTTGGGCGCATTGCAAACCAGCATGGGCACACTTGGCGCCAAGGATCTGCGGGAAATGCAGCAGGTGGAGATTGTCATTGCCCCCTCCCTCCTCACAGAAGGTAAGGTCTATCAAAAAGCACAAAAACTGGGAATGGGGCGCTAGCCCAAGGGAATGTAGCTATACTCAATGCGACCCCCGCCGCGAAACTGCCGCTGATAGGCAATACTCACAAGATCCTCGCTGGGGTAGAGGGTATCAATGCCAATGCCATTGCGGCCATCTTCTTTGCCAGAGCTGTGGATGTATTGCCCTTCCCCCAGATAGAGACCTACGTGGGTTGCCCTGTCACGCGTGCCAAAAAAGACCAAATCCCCCCGCCGGAGCTGGGGTAGGGTTTCCTCAATAGAAGGACTCCCCACAGGGGTGGTAAAGGCCTCCTGCTGATAGGCATCGCGGGGTAGCCAAATGCCCTGACTGGCAAAACTGGCCTGCATCAAGCCCGAGC